>DATLUO010000151.1 GCA_035533075.1 Pirellulales bacterium
CTGAACCCTGAACCCTGAACCCTGAACCCTGAACCCTGAACCCTGAACCCTGAACCCTGAACCCTGAACCCTGAACCCTGAACCCTGAACCCTGAACCCTGAACCCTGAACCTTTCAAATGCCCGACCGCCGCGACCTGGAAGAAAGCTACTCCTACAACCGTCACGTACTCGACTACATCCAGCACGCGGCCGAGCACGGGCTTTACGAGATCCGCGGCCTGGGCGCGAAGCGGTCTTTGCCCACGTTCGACGACCTGGTGTTTCTCACGGCCTCGCTGTCGCGGTATCCGCTGGAAGGCTATCGCGAGCGCTGCCTCACCAAAACGGTGCTAGGCACGCGGCACGCCAAAAAGCCAATCGAGCTGGAGGTTCCAATCACGATCGCCGGCATGAGTTTCGGCGCGCTGTCGGCCCATTCCAAAGAGGCGATCGGCCGGGCGGCGACGGCCGTCGGCACCTCCACCACCACCGGCGACGGCGGCATGACGCCCGAAGAACGGCAGTCGTCGAAAACGCTGGTCTATCAATGCCTCCCTTCGCGATACGGCTTCAACCCCGACGACCTGCGCCAAGCCGACGCCATCGAGTTGGTGATCGGCCAGGGAGCGAAGCCGGGCGGGGGCGGCATGCTGCTCGGCCAAAAGATCAGCGACCGCGTGGCCGAGATGCGCACGCTGCCGCCGGGCATCGACCAGCGTTCGGCCTGCCGGCACCCCGACTGGACCGGCCCCGACGACCTGGCGATCAAGATGCTGGAGCTGCGCGAGATCACCGACTGGCAAGTGCCGATCTACGTGAAGATGGGCGCCTCGCGCGTGCGCAACGACGTGAAGCTGGCCGTCAAGTCGGGCGCCGACGTGGTGGTGATCGACGGCATGCAGGGCGGCACGGCGGCCACGCAGCAGGTGTTCATCGAGCACGCCGGCATTCCCACGCTGGCCGCCTTGCGCCAGGCCGTCGAGGCGCTGGAAGAAATGAAGCTGGTGGGCGAGGTGCAGCTTATCATCTCCGGCGGCATTCGCACGGGCGCCGACGTGGCCAAGGCCCTGGCGATGGGGGCCGACGCCGTGGCGATCGGGCAAGGCGTGCTGATGGCGCTGGGCTGCAACTGCGACTATTACCAGGAGGGCGACCAGCGCATCGACGTGACCGCCGACTACGAGCGGTTGGGCATAGCACCGGGCTTCTGCCATCATTGCCACACGGGCCTTTGCCCGGTGGGCGTTACCACGCAGGATCCGCTGCTCGAACGGCGTCTCTCGCCCGAAGAAGGCGCCCGTCGACTGCGCAACTATCTGAACGTGCTCACGCTGGAGCTGACCACGCTGGCCCGTGCCTGCGGCAAGTCGAACGTGCATCACCTGGAGCGCGAAGACCTCGTCGCGCTCACGATCGAGGCCGCCGCCATGGCGAAAGTGCCGCTGGCGGGAACGGATTGGATACCGGGGACGTGAGCGGCCCCAAGGCCACGCTCTCAAACTATACTTCGCGCGGCCCAGAATGAGACATCCTGCGGCGAGGAAAAGCGGTGGCTGGGACAGAGCTTGGCCAGTTAGCGGCCGGCGCCCTTCAAGAGCGCGACGGCCAAGCGATGCCCCGGTAGCGCCACCACCGGGGCATCCGCTGGCCGGCGGCGCGTATCGGTGAGTGCCGGGTCGCTCTCGGCCAGCTACTGCCCCAGCCACCGCAATTTTTTCGCGGGTGATGAGCGTCATTTTGGGCCGCGCGACGTATAAGTCCAGAAGAACTGCGCGCAAATGGCGCGTGCCGTCGCGTTGATACCCCGTGCGCGGTCGTATAGAATGGCGATATGAACCAGCAAGACTTGGTCGAGATGTTGCGGCAAAGGCCGTTTCAGCCGTTTCACATTCACGTCAGCGACGGCGCGGTTTATGACATCCGCCATCCAGAAATGATGATGGTCGACCGATCGAAGGCACTCGTCTTCTTCCCGCCCAGCGACAGGTCGTTGCCGGTCATCGAACGGTACGAAGCTGTCTCGCTGGCGCACATGACGCGACTCGAACCGATACAGTACACATCGGCCTGAAAGAGATCCTACGACTCCCGCGGGCCGCGGTAGAGCCGCTGGGTGAGCACGTTTTTGGCCGAGGTCAACGTCCCGGCCAAAGCATCGTCGCGCAAAATGCCGTAATACATCTGATACTTTGCGTCCAAATCGTCGGCGTAGTGGACCAGCAGTGCTTCGGGCGTCATGGGCGGCTTGGGCGATCCCCATTCGGGCAACCGCTGGTGCGAGACGATGACGTGCTCCAATCGCAGCAACCGCTCGGCATCGACCGGCTGCCCGGCCGCCGCCTGCCGCGCGGCGGCCTCGCGCACCAGGTCGCGTCCTTGCAGAATGTGGCCGATCAGGGCGCCCGAGGCCGTCATCGCGGCGCCCTCCGCCTGCCACTCCAACTCGCAAAGCTTGCCGATGTCGTGCAGCACCGCACCCGCGACCACCAGCGAGCCGTTCAAGCGCGGCTGAAGATCGGGGTAATAGTCGTCGTACTTCTCGGCCAGATAAACGGCGGTGCGTGTCACGCTCAGCACGTGTTCCAGCCAGCCGCCCACGTAGGCATGGTGGTTCCGCGTGGCGGCCGGCAAGGCGAGCAGCTTTTCGCGGTTCTCGGTCAAGATCGCCAGCGTCAGCCGCCGCAGCCCGGCGTCGCCGACCTTGGCCTCCACCAACTGCTCCAGCTCGGCGAGCATTTGTGCCGGGTCGAACCGCGAGCGCGGCAGAAACATCTGCGGATCGTAACCGTCGAGGCGGTCGGCATCGTTGACAGCCCGAATCTTGCGGATTTCGAGCTGCGGGCCGTAGTTCGTCTCGCGATACAAGGCCCGCAGCTTATAGCAGATGCCGGGCGTCCAGCTTTGCTTGCAATCCTCGGCCCAGGGCGAATCTTGCCAGATGGGAAAGCTGACCTCGCGCCGCGCGTCGCGAAAGCCGACGCGGTGGTAGGGCTTGCCGTCGCGCGTGGCGAGCAATTCTTTGACGGTCAGCAGGGCGAACAGATCGCTCTCTTGCCCGTGGACCATTTCACACAACGCCACCACGCACGCTCGCGCCGTCATCAGCAGACTCCTATACCGCTACTTCGGGCTTTTCGCCGTCGGGCGTTTCGTCGCTCTCGATCTGGAACCACTCGTCTTTGAACACAATCTGCTCGCGATTGCGGATGGCCTGATTGGTGGTCAGCGCGATCACCGCGTCGGCCAAGGCCACCTCCGGATGACACTTGGGCTTGTTCTGCTCGAAGTCGAAATTCCGCAGGCACCAGGCGAAGTGCTCCATCTCTTCGGTGTAGCCGCGGCTGACGGGCCCGGTTTCCAACGCCTTCTTGCCCAACGCGGCGGCCGGGGCGGCGCCGCTCTCGCTGGTCGACATCACCGGCTTGTCGCCCTTGCCCTTGGCCACCTTGATGTGCGTCGAGGTGCCGGTATTGGGATAGAGCATCACCTCTTTTTCCACCTCCAGCACCAGCGTGCCCTCGGTGCCCATCACCACCTCGCCGTAGCCGCCAAAGCCGTTGCCGTTGATCGACGAATAAGTGACCACGATCTTCTTGTTCGGGTCAGCCTCGTAGTCGGGTCCGGGATACTCGTACATGCAATAGACGTGGTCTTCGCACTCGCGATTCAGCTCGTACAAGTGCCGGCCGCCCACCGCGCTCACGCTCAGCGGCCTCGCCTTGTGGACGATGCCGTCGGCGTCGGGTTTGCGAATCGCCGTGCAGAAAATTCCCGATGCGTCGAGCTGGTGGCTGCCCAACTCGGCCATCAGGCCGCCGCCCGTCCGCTGCCACAACCGCCAGCGGATCAGCTCCTCCAACGGCGAAGCCTCATAGGTCAGCGGGCCTTGCGTGAGCGTCTTGGAGAGATAGCCATACTTGGCGGCGTCGACCTTGTCCTTGTCCATCAGGCGATATTCCAGATCGCAAATCGCCATGCTCACGGCCTCGATACGGGCGTTGTCTTTCTTGTCGACCGCCGCGGCCAGCTTCTTCTGCATCTCGGCCAGTTCTTTGACCATGCTTTCGTCGGGCAGCTTGGCGTACCAGCTATCCTTGGTGCGGTGCCACTGGGCGCGGATCGAGTGCAGCGTGCCGAGCAGTCCCTGCTTGATCATGTCGACGGCGTTGTCATACAGGATGCTATAGTGCCGCTGGTGCCCGGTGGCCAGGTGCTTTTTGAGCTGGTTCGCCACGCGGGCCATCGTCTTGCAACGGCCGACGCTGTAGCCCATCAGCTTCTCAGTGAGCACGTGCTTGTCGGCCTTCATGGCCTCGATGGCCACCACATCGTGCAAGTGCAAAGGCAGGGCGATGACCACCGCCTCGACGTCGGGATCCTTCAGCAGATCGTGATAGTCGTCGCCATAGACCTTGACGTGCTTGCGAGCTTCGTCTTCGCTCTTCCAACCGTACTTGGCCATCAGGCCCGGCCGGGCGGCCAGGGCGGTCGGATCGCCGTGAAAGGCGCGGTGGATGTTGTAAGGCCGGATGTCGGCGATGGCCACTACGTTCAAATAGTCGGGCGTGTGCGCGCCCAGCAGCACGCTGCCTTCGTCGCCGGTGCCGATGACGCCGATCCGCACCGGGTTTTCGACCTTCTTATAGCCGTAGTAGAACGCGCCGAGGCCGGCCCCGGAGACCACGCCGGCGGCCACGGCGCCCTCTAAAAACTCGCGTCGCGTGACGCCGATGGCCGACTGAAAGTTCTCTTTGCCAATCGCTTTTTGTTCGGGGGTTAAGTCCATCATCGTTTTTCTCTCTTGGCGGGCGGCGCTTCCTTCCGGCCGAACAGCGGCCGGACGAAGCAATAGTGGATGAAGAAATCGAGTCCGCCCCAGCGGCCGACATGCGTCGTGGCCAGGGCAAACATCGCCATCATTTCGACGAATTCCTTGTTCACGAACAGCGAATGCCCGACCGACGGGTGCGGCACCGGATAAAGCCCTGGCCAATCGGGCTGGGCCAGCACGATCGACAGCAAAAACAGCGCGCCGGCGAAGCTGGCCAGCCGGGTGAAGAGGCCGGCCAGCAGGCAGACGCCGATGGCCGTCACGCCGTAACTGACGATCTTATCGACTTGCTCGATCTGCGTCGGCCGGCCGGCCAGCGGGCGGCTGTTTTCGGCACGGGTGCGCTGTTCGTCGTCGAGTAAGTTTTCGAGATCCTGCTGAAAGGCGGCGAAATAGCCGTCGAGATCCTTGAGCCAGCCCTTGAACTGCCCCTGCAGCTCCGTTTGCTTGTCCCAGACCCGTTTTTGCTGATAGGGCGGGAACGACCAAGTGGTGCTCGGCTTGGGTCGCTGATCGGGTTCGGCCGGCGCCGCGGCGGCCGGTTTGGCCGCTCCGGAGGGCGATTCTTTGGCTGACGCCAGCCGGTCGAGCTCGTGCAGGTAGGTGTCGAGATCCTGTTCGTTCTCTTTCAGGAAATCCAGCGTCTGGGTTTTGCGGGCGGCGGCGATATGCTCGGCCGACGCGGCCTGCTCCGGCCCCAGTTTGTAGAGGTCCCTGAACTTCTGCAGATACTCGTCGAACCGCTTTACGAGCTGGTCGCGGTTCTCTTTGGCGAGCGTCTTGCGGCCGTCCCAATCGTCGAGCAGCGAGCGATAGAGGTCGCCCAGCGGCCCCTTGGCCTGGCCGAGAAAAGCGGCCGAGGAAAACTGCGGATCTTCGAGCTTGACCAGGCCCTGGTAGAAAAAGTGCCAGCCGAGGGTCAGCCGCAGCAAGACCAGGGCAAACACGGTTGTCAGGCCGATGGTAAACGGGCGTCGGTTCAGGGAAAAATCTCCTGCGCGGATGCCAGCCGCCAGCGCGCGTGAATCGGGCGTTCGCGGCCATCAAGGTGGGAAACGACTGAGCCATCCATTGTAATCCTTTTGCCGGCCTTGGCTACGGGGCTCATGGCTGAATGTCGCGCCAATCCTCGGCGGGGACGAAACGCTTGATGTGCTTGGGGTTGGTAGAAGCAACCAGGACTTCTCGGCCTCGGATCATTTCGGCCTGCGCGGCGAGAATGACATCGGCGTCCAACGATTCGTTGCCCGCGGTCGGCCGGCCGTGCCTCCGGGCCTCGGCCCACAACTCCGCGGCACGCAGCATCGCCTCGGTGGTAATCGGCAGATAACCAAGTTCGTCCTTCATCTCGTTCAGCCGTTCAATGCCACGAGTGCGGTTTGCCCGCAGCAATTCGCGGCGAACCTCGTAGTCGGCGATTTCGGGCACCAGAACCTCAATGCCCGCGACGACGAGTTGAGCCAACCACGCGGCGGCTTCCATCGATGGCCGCGGATGCGACACCAACCCCAACGGGCCCGCGTCGAGCAGGACGACTTCAACCATCGAACAGCTTTCGCGCACCGACCCGTGAACGCTCGCGGTCGAGTGCTTTTTTTAACATGGGCCACGTCTCTTCATCGTAGCCAGACTCGTCTGCCAGCCAGCTCCGCAGCATCGCGACGATTCTCTTGGCTTTCGGCGAATGCGGCTCAAGCTGATCTAACAACGCGATCGTATCGGCAATGGCGTCGGCCCCTTTTGCATCATTAGTCGCCTTACGACGTCGCGCCTTTGCGCTTGCTGACGGTTTGCGGCGAATCATAGTCCCTCCGTTGAAGCGCTCATTATAATCGTCTCTGCCTTTTCATCCATTGGTTCGGCCGCCATAATGAATCTCAAAGGGGCCGATAGCAGCCAAGGCAGAGGTCGCCAATGGAGCTCACTGCCGTTTTCATGGAAGTGCCCGAGGGGTTCATTGCCTTCGTCCAAGAACTGCCGGGAACCAACACGCAGGGGAAAACTCTCGACGAAGCGAGAGAGAACCTTCGGGAGGCCGTCGAGCTCATCCTGGAAGCAAATCGCGAGTTGGCCGAGAAGTCGTTGGCTGGCCAAGCGGTGGTCCGTGAGCCGTTCGCGCTGACCGGCCCATGAAGCGCCGCGACTTGATCAGACACCATGACCTGCTCTCGGCAATGCAGGCGGGAAACTGCCGCGGTTGCCAATTGTAATCCTTTTGCGCGCCTTGGCTACGGGTGGGCGGACGGCTTTGCCAGCGGCTGCTTGCGCTGGGTGATCTGCGGGCATTGCGGCGCCATTTCGGCGTTCAGGGCGATGAAATCCCGCCACGCTTCGGGCACGGCATCCTCGTAGAAGATCGCTTCCACCGGGCATTCCGGCTCGCAGGCGCCGCAGTCGGTGCATTCGTCCGGATGGATGTAGAGCATCTTTTCGCCTTCATAAAAGCACTCGACCGGGCAAACCACCACGCAATCGGTATACTTGCAGCCAAAGCAGGGCTGAGCCACAACAAACGCCATTTTTTAGTCCTCAAGCAAGAGACGGTTGCCCGAAGGGTTAATGCGTTTTCGACCTGCCGTTTGGACAGAATTCTTCGTCCGACCGCTGGATTCTTTCGCAGGCGGTCGGGGCGTAGAATGACGGCGGAAGTAGGGCACGGTTTTCTCGCCATTCGATGGACGAACCTTCCGAACAATTGCTGGCCAGGTATCAGGACGGCGACCAATCGGCCGCCGAGGAGATGTTTCGCCGCTACGTCAGCCGATTGACGGTGTTCGCTCGTACGCGGCTCGCCCCGCGCGTGGCCCGCAGAGTCGATGCCGAGGACGTCGTTCTGTCGGCCTATCGCAGTTTTTTCGTCCGCGCTCGCGATGGGCAGTTCCGTTTGCGGCGGAGCGGCGATCTTTGGCGGCTGCTGGTCGCCATCACGCTCAACAAGGTCCGCCACCAGGTCGCACACCACGAGGCGGACAAACGAGCGATGCGACGCGAAGAGAATCCTGCTTCGCTCAACGAGCAATTCTCGCGCTCTCCTCGTCCGGAACATGCCATTGCCGTGGCCGATGAACTGGAACAGGTCATGGCGGCGATGTCGCCGGTGAAACGCCGCATTCTGGAGCTTCGCCTGCTCGATTACAGCCTGGCCGAGATCGCCGCCGACATCGGGCGATCGGAGCGCACCGTCAGACGAATGCTCGACGAGCTGCAAGCGTACCTGGAACGAAGGATGCTGGGCGAGGGTTGAAAATGTCATTACTTGACCGGCCGCAATCGAAAGCGCCCAGCATCGGCGATGACGATCGTTTCGATGCCGCGGTCGCGGCGTTTGAAGCGGCGTGGCAGTCTGGCAAGGTTCCTGACATTCGCGCCTTTGCCGATGCCGACACGGTCCCCGGCCCGCGCCGCGCCGAGCTCCTGCACGAATTGGTCCGCGTCGACCTGGAATACCGCTGGCGAAGCGAGCCTGTCGGCGCGGAAAACGGAATGCCGCGTGAGCCGTTGCGCCGCGGGACTGAAGATTATCTGGTTCTGCTGCCGGGAATCGGCGACGCACAAAACCCGCCGCTCGACCTGCTCGCCGAGGAGTATCGCGTCCGGCAGCGTTGGGGCAAGCGCCCGAATGTAAATGAGTTCACGCAGCGTTTTCCCGAGCTCGCAGCGGAGCTGACCGCAGCATTTGCGCGGATCGATCTTGAGCTGCAAAAGGAAGCGGAGGAAGCGCCATCCATGGACACTCGCCCTCCGTTGATTTCGCCTGACTTGGTGCATCTTCCGCAATTTGACTACCGCGAATTCGTGCTCGAATCGCACCTCGGTAGCGGCGGCATCGGAAAGGTCTATCGCGCGTGGTGGAAATCCCGACAGAAGCATGTCGCCGTCAAAATGCTTCGCAAGCATTGGTGGCGTCAGCCGGGAGTCGACGAATTATTCTTCCGGGAAGCTGCCATTCTCGTAAAACTGCGGCACCCCAATATCGTCAGCGTGCATGGCATCGGCCGCACTTCCCAGGGCGGATGTTTTCTGGTCATTGACCTGATGGATGGCGGCGATCTTTCGAGCCTGGACGGGACGGCGTTACCGGCTCAGGCCCTCGAGTGGGCAGCCCAGGCGGCCGATGGTCTGGCTTATGCGCACCAGCAGGGCGTCGTCCATCGCGACGTGAAGCCGAGCAATCTTTTGCTCGACCGGTCCGGGCGCGTCAAGGTCGCCGACTTTGGACTCGCGCTGCTCACAACGATATCCGGCCGCGGCGATGACGGTCTGATTGGCACGGCCGCCTATATGGCCCCCGAACAGCTTTTTGGCGAGGGGCGGCAAGTGGGAAAAGGCGCCGACATTTTTAGCTTGGGCGCCGCGTTATACACGTTGCTTACGGGGCAGCCACCCTACGAGGGCGGCAGCTTCATCGATGTGGTTGAACGGCGATTGAACGGAGCACAGCCTGTGTCTCTGCGCTCACTTTGTCCCGATGTGCCTGAGAGCTTGGAGAACGCTTTGGCCCGCTGTCTTGTACGCGACCCGAACAAACGATTCGCGACGGCCGAAGAACTGGCCGCGGCGCTAAGACGTGCGGCTGGCGACGCTTAAGACGGGCCGGCGCTCGTTCCGGCGCACCGAGGCTCGTTCCACCTTACCCTTTTCTCGAAGCCGAAGGTGCTGATGGCTGGAAGTTCCAGCTTCGCGGCGAGTTTGGCATCAAAGGTAAGGTAAGGTATAGGGCCAGCGAGCTTGCGAGCGCCGGCCCACCGATGGCGA
>DATLUO010000152.1 GCA_035533075.1 Pirellulales bacterium
TGCGATGAAGCTTGATGGCCAGGCGATGCCCCGGCGCGCCAGACCGGGGCATCGCTTGGCCGCAACGACGGTTTGCGGATCATGGCTGCACGTGGCCAAGCTCTGCCCCAGCCACCGTTGGTTGCGGTCCGTCAATCAGCGGCTGACCGAGCCCGCCCCATTCCGAAAAACGCTCTCTTCGCTCCCGCCGCGGCGAGCAGGGCGATGGCCGGCATCAGCGGCGCGCGCATCCGCAGATCGGTCCAATAGGCGAGATGGACCAGAGTGAAACTGGCCGCGAGTGCCGCCGCAAACAACCAGGGCGAAGCCGTCATCCGCTCTGTGCCACTGGCGGTCGCGACGACAGCCAAAAAGAAAACAGCCAGATACCAAACGGCGGCTGCATACCTCGTCATGCGTGCGATGGCCGTTTCCGCGTCGCTCGTGGCGTGGGGCAGCACTCCCCACAGCGCGCCGAGGCGCAACAGCGAGGCATACACGAACATGGCTGGCTGCTCGCGGATGGTGTGCCAAGCCAACTCGTACTCGCGGCGGTCCTCGGCTACTTCGTCGCCGAGGCGCGACTCGTGCAGCCGTTCGTTCAGCCGGTCGGCGTGCCACACCGCGCGCCAGGGGGCGGTGCGCAGGAAATCGTAGTAGTCGGCGTTATTCCCCAACAGCAGCGTGTAGCCGCCGTGCGTCGTGGTGACGATCGGCTTGTTGAAACGAAGATCGTTCCGCACTGCCCACGGCGCCACCACGAGCGCCGCCGCCAGCAGCATCGTTGCCAGACACGTAAGGCGCTCTCGCACACCTCGCAACGTCCACGCCAGAGCGACGGCCACGAAGGCGAGCGATGCCACGAACGTCGGGCGACATAACGCCGCTAGGCCAAAGCTGGCCCCGGCAAGCGCCGTGAGAACGACGCGCCGGCGGCCGGTTGCCTGAGCGGCCGCACTGACGGCTGCCAGCGACAGAGTGGCCAAAAAGGCCGCCAAGGTCTCGGTCATCACGAACGTCGATTGATGGAGCAGGACCGGATCGCACGCCACGAGGCCGCCGGCCAAATACGAAAATTCCGCGAGTTGCCAACGGCGTGCCAGGTGGACCGTAAGGCAGACGGTCGCCAGGCCCAGCACGAAGTGGAGCGCAGCGATCGCGGCTTGCGAGTTCCAGGGCCCGGCTTCGCAGATCGTCAAGAGCAGCGGATAGAGCGGCGGCCGGTAGGCGGTTGGTTGCCGCTCTCGCCCCAGCGTGCCATGCTCGACGACGTTGCGGGCCAGTACACGATAACCGTCCGGGTCTGCCGACAATTGGCTGCATCGCGCGACAAGCACGCCGCCGCGGACGATCACGACGAGCGTCAAGAACCAACAAAGGTCAGCAGGAAAGTGACGACGAAGCCAAGACATCGTGGCCATTATGAGCGGCTCCGTTTGCCGATACAATTGCGGTGTTCGCACGTGACCGCCGCCTGTGATTTGCCGGCTCCGAAACTGGCCTGATGGTTCATTCCCTTTCGCATATTCTTGTCCGTTACCGCGTGCCACTGCTGCTGGCAGCCATCGGGGCCACGTTCGCCGGTTACTTTCCCGCCCAGCGGCTGGCGTTCGACCGCTCGATCGAAAACATGTTTGCTCCGGATGATCCGGTGTTGACCCCGTTTCGCAAGCTGAAGCGCACCTTCGGCGGCGACGAAGTGGCCCTGGCCGCCTACGTCGATCCCGACCTGCTGACCACCGGCGGCCTGGCGCGGCTGGAACAGATCACCAACGATCTGGCCGCGGTGCCCGGCGTCAGGCAAACGTTCAGCCTTTCAACCGTCGAGCAGTTCTTTACGTCACCCCTCCTTGCGCCGTTCAGGTCGCGGCTGCTGGAATTAAGCGAAGGGTACACGGTCGGTTCCGACCATCAGACGGCCGGCATCGTCTGCGTGCTGGTGCCGGAGCACGAGGCCAAAGTGCCACGGGCACAGACCGTCGACGAGTTGCGGCGGCGGACCGAGGCGCACGCGGCCGGCGGTGTGTTGACCGGCGAGCCGGTGATGGTGGTCGATGGCTTCCGCTTTCTCGAAGACGACGGCCGCTTGCTGGGTGGCGTCTCGACGGTGCTCTTGATGTTGACCATCGTGATTTGCTTCCGCAGCCTGCGATGGGTGGTCGTGCCCATGGCCGTCGTGGGCAGCACGCTCGTATGGACGCAGGCTACGCTGGTCGCCAGCCATCTCCACCTGAGCCTGGTCAGCTCGATGCTGTGGGCCATCATCACGGTGATCGGCGTGGCCACGGTGCTGCACCTGGTGGTCAGCTTTCGCGAGTTTCGGGCCGAGGGCCTTTCGCCGCGGCAGGCGCTCGAACTGGCCGTCGATCGGCTGTGGGTGCCCATCTGCTGGGCCTGCGCCACCGACGCGGCGGGCTTCGGCGCTCTCATGGTGTCCCGCGTCGGGCCGGTACACGATTTCGGTCTGATGATGCTCGTCGGATCCCTGTTGGCGCTGGTGAGCATCGCCGTGGTCGTGCCCGGCTTGTCGCTGGCCGGCCGCTTCGACTCCGATCCGCGGCGGGCCTGGGGCGAGCACGGCCTCGAGTTCGGCCTGCGCCACCTTGCCGCGTCGATCGAGCGTCGGCCGCTCGTGCTGACGGCGGCCATCGCGTCGGTATCCGCGTTCTGCTGCTTGGGCATCGTACACTTGGAAGTCGAAACCGACTTCACCAAGAACTTCCGGCAATCGAGTCCGATTGTTCGATCTTACGAGTTTGTCGAGTCGCGTTTGGGCGGGGCCGGTGTATGGGACGTCATCGTGCCGGCCCCGGCGGAGAACATCGACCAGTTCATGGACAACGTCAGCACGCTCGAACAACGGCTGCGCAGTGAAGTGCGGTTCGTGAATGCGGCGGGCGTGCCGGAGCCGGGCCTGACCAAAGTGCTCAGCGCCATCGACGCGCTCGATCTGTTGCCGCTGCGACGCATTTTCGCCCAAGCGAAGCTCGAAACGATGCTCGCCGCGGCGGCCGACCGATTGCCGATCGTTCAGGCGCTTTACGGACACGATCCCCAAGACGGCAACCGCCTTTACCTGCGGATCATGCTGCGGGCAAAAGAGCGCCAGCCGTCGCGGCAAAAGCAGGCGCTGGTGGAGCAGGTCGCTCGCATCAGCCGCGAGGTGTTTCCCGAGGCCGAGGTGACCGGGTCGTTCGTATTGCTCACGCGGCTGATCGAAAGCACCACGCGCGACCAATGGCTCACGTTCGGCGTGGCTTCGGCGGCGATCTTCCTGATGATGCTGGTGGCGTTTCGCAGCCTGCCGGTGGCGCTGATCACGTTGGTGCCGAACGCCTTGCCGATCTTGATCGTGACGGGGCTGATGGGTTGGCTGCGGCTACGGATCAACATGGGCGCGGCGATGATCGCCAGCGTTTCGATGGGCCTGGCGGTCGATTCTTCGATTCACTACATCACCGCCTACCGACGGCACCGCGCCGCCGGCCTGACCACCGGCGAGGCTTTGCACGCCGTGCATCAAAGCGTCGGCCGGGCGATGGTCTTTTCGACGCTGGCTTTGATTGTCGGCTTTAGTGCGCTGGCGCTGAGCCGCTTTGTGCCGACGATTTATTTCGGTGTGCTGGTCGGTTTGACGATGTTGGGCGGGCTGGTCGGCAACTTGGTGATTCTGCCGTTGCTGTTGAAGCTTGTCGATCGCAGGGAGGGATGAGAGATGAGGGATGAGAGATGCTTCCGAACGTTCGATTTGGCGGAGGCCATGCCGCCGGTTTGCCCGGCGGTTGCTGACGCTGGCGTTCTACCTACGCGGCCGCTCAAACCACGTGTCACTCGGCCCGCCGCTCCCGGACCGCCCCCCGCGGTCGGGGAGCGGCGGGCCGGGTACACGCGAAGGAAAGGATTCTTGGGTCGCCGTTTGTAGACTGCCAACGTGAAGCTCCGCCCGGCAAGCGGGCGGCATCGGCCGGACCGAACCAACTTCAAGACGCTGCCGGTCGTTCCACGAGTTGCCATTCCGCTCCGCGGAAACGAGAATGGCGAATGCGGTGGCTGAGGCAGAGCCGCGCCCTGGGCCCGATTTGGCGCTCACGCTCGAAGAGCAGCGATGCCCCGGCAGCGCTGTAACCGGGGCATCGCTGGCCGGCAGCGCGTCTTCCAGGTGGCGTATCGAACGCGGCCAGCTTCTGCCCCAGCCACCGCTGTTTTCGGACTAAGTCTGGTACCTCCGATACCCTGTTGAGCCACTTATGATTTGTCGTCTTGCCGCCTTTGTGACGCTGTTGCTTTCCAGCAGCTTCGTCTTCGCCGCACCCGCCGAACGCCTCAATATCGTGCTGTTCCTGGCCGACGACCTCGGCTGGGCGGACGTCGGCTGCTACGGCGCCGACCTGCACGAAACGCCGCACCTCGATCGCCTGGCGCGACAGTCGTTGCGATTCACCCAGGCCTACGCCGGGTCGTCGGTCTGCACGCCCACACGGGCGGCACTCATGACCGGCAAGCATCCCGCGCGGCTGGGCATGACGATTTGGGCCGAAGCCGCCAAGGATCCGCCGCCGCCGAAGCGCCTCGTGCCTCCGCCGGCCGAACACAATCTCTCGCGGTCCGAAACCACCGTCGCCAGCTATCTTTCCAAAGCTGGTTACCTGACGGCCATCGTCGGCAAATGGCATCTCGGCGACGCCTTGCACTACCCCGAAACGCACGGCTTCGACGTGAACATCGGCGGCACGCTGTGGGGAGCGCCGCACACCCATTTTTATCCCTATCGCGGCGGCGGTCGCTTTGGCCGCGAGTACCGCTACGTGCCGCACCTGGAGTTCGGCCAGCCGGGCGAATATCTCACCGACCGGCTCACCGACGAAGCGCTGCAAGTCATCGACCGCGCCGGCGACCGGCCGTTTTTCCTCTATCTGGCGCACCACGCGGTACACACGCCCATCGAGGCCAAAGCGGCCGATGTCGCCTATTTCGAGGAAAAGCTCACGCCCAGCTTCAAGCATCAGAACGCCGCCTACGCCGCCATGGTCCGCAGCCTCGACGAAAGCGTCGGGCGGGTGCTCCAGCGGCTCGACGAACGCGGACTGACCGAACGGACGCTGTTCATCTTTACCAGCGACAATGGCGGCTTCATCGGCCGCGAGCGAGCGGGTGCCGGACCGGTGACGAACAACTACCCGGTCCGTTCGGGCAAAGGCGCTCTTTATGAAGGCGGCGTCCGAGTGCCGCTCATGGTGCGTTGGCCGGGCGTGACGTCTGCCCGCGGCGAATCTGCCCAGCCTGTGGTCAGCGAGGATCTGTTTTTCACGATCCTCGAAGCGGCGGGCATAAAACCGGCGCCCGACGTGCCGGCCGACGGCCTGAGCCTAGTGCCGATTCTCAAGGATCCGAGCCAGCACTTGCCGCGCGAAGCACTCTATTTCCATTATCCGCACTACTATCACACCACGACGCCGGTCAGCTCAGTGCGCGCGGGAGATTGGAAGCTGCTCGAATTCTACGAAGACGGCCATCGCGAGCTTTACAATCTGGCGGACGACCTTGGCGAGCAACACGACCTGGCACAGCAACAACCCGAACGAACGCGGATGTTGGCCGCGCAGCTTGCCGCCTGGCAAAAGGAAGTGGGCGCCAGACTGCCGCGGCCCGCAGCGGGAAAACCCTGAGAGCGCAAGGAAGCGATGCAGGTTCTGTTCTACGTCAGCGGCCACGGTTACGGCCACGCCACGCGAACTTCCGAAATCTTGCGGTCGCTCGTGGCCCTGCGGCCCGACTGCACGGTCCATGTGCGGAGCAACGTGCCGCCGCACCTGTTCGCCGGAATCGAGCGCGTGCGGTATCACGCATCTCACCATTCGCTCGATCCGGGCGTGGTCGAAGAGGGCGACTCGCTGGGCGTCGATGTGCCCGCCACGCTGAACGCCGTCGAACGTTATTTCCGCTGGCGGCAACAACACATCGCCGAAGAAGTCCACTGGATTGCCGAGCACAATATCGGGTTGATTGTGGCCGATTTTCCGCCGCTGGCCGGCGAAGTGGCCGCCGCGTGTGGGCTGCCGTCGATCGGCATCGGCAATTTTACCTGGGACTGGATTTACGAGCCGCTCGTCGAACGCGCCCAGCATCAACATTTGTTGGCCTGGATTCGCGAAGGCTACACGAAGCTGCACACTTGGCTCAGGATGCCCTTCAGCCATGCGGATGAGCACGATCTGTTTCGCCGGATCGTCGACGTTCCGTTGGTGGCCCGGCGGGCGCGGCGTGAACCGGAGGAGGTTTGCGAACGGTTGGGCCTCGCTCGCGCCGATGGCCGCCGCCGGGCGGTGCTGGCCATGCGCGGACGCATTCCGCCCGCCGCACGGGCCGCGGCCGCCGAAGCGAATCCCGATTGGCTCTTTCTCCATTTCGACGACGCGAGCGCCGCGCCTCGCGCGAACGAGTTAGCGGTAACGCTCACGCCCGACCTGCTGTTTACCGACGTGCTCAGCGTCTGCGACGTGGCCGTCTCGAAGTTCGGCTACGGCATGGTTTCGGAGTGTATCGCGGCGCGCAAGCGGCTGCTCTGTCCGCCGCGGCGGCAGTTTCGCGAGGACGAGGTATTTGCCCGCGATGCTCCAAAACACCTTCGCCTGGCGCCGATTTCGCGCGACGATCTTCTGGCCGGCCACTGGTCGGATCAGCTTCGCTGGCTGGCCGACCAGCCGACGGTCGAACCGGGCTTGGTGATCGACGGCGCGGAGGTGTGCGCCCGCGAAATCGCGACGCTCTTGTAGGATGCCGCCGGCTTGCCCGGCAACCCCAATCCCTCGCAGCCGGCGATTACGAACGACTCACCATGTGCCCGCTTCGAGCAGCGAAGCACGCAACTGCCACCGTCGCGGCGCGTTCATTTCAAACAACCGGGCCGTCGCGCGACCAATGGGCGTGATACCGACAATTTCCGCGTCCACCAAGCAAAAATGGTCGTCCCACGCGTCCTGCCGTGGATGAAAGAGCCTCGTCACGGTTCCGTCTTCGTCAGTACTGGCAATGTTTGGCCCTTTCAAGAAATTGCAACGGTCGCAGGCTAGTGCCAGGTTGTTCAGTGAGTCGTCGCCCCGATGCTGCCGCGCAATGATGTGCTCGACGTGAAAGCGGATGTCGACCCCGCTTTGGGGCATCCGGCGATATTCGCAACGGTTTCGAGCCCGGCGGCGAACGGTTCGGCGCGTGGCCGCGTCAATCGTCATTGGCGTCGCGCCAGAACAGCACGCGCCTTCGCTTTGATGATGCCCACGACGTCGATTGCCTCGACGATGTCGCGATACTCGTCGTGTTCGCGCTGCGAGAGCAACCCCTCGTTCGCCTTATCTGCCAATTCATCGACCCGAGCCTGCAGCCGCCGATCAGGCCGGCATTTGATGATTCGTTCGGCCACTTGCGGCGTCAAACATTCCGTGATCGGATCGAGAAACCGTTCAAGTAGCTAGTACAGGGCCATCGCCACCGGCGGTCGGGCGGCTTCCTCACCGCCTCAGCCGCCGGAGGCAGCGTTCCAGACCACCGTGGGCAGGTGTGCCCGCAGCCGCCCTTTTTCATCGGCCAACAATACGTCGGACTGAAAGGGCGGCGCCACGATCGACTCGCCCGCCAGCACGCGGTCGATGGCTTCCGCCTGGTCCACCAGCACGTCTTTGCCGATCAGGTCGTCCTGACTCGCGGCGACCACGGTCCGCTTGCGGTCGGCGACGAGGAAGTCGAAGTAGTCGTGCAGCCGCATGACGGGCACAAGGGCGGCGCGCAGCTCGGCGGCCTCCGGCGCGGCTGCCAGCGCCAAGGCGGACGTTGCAGGTTCGCCCGAACGCTCGATCAGCGTCTCCGCCAGTTGGACCACTTTCCGGCCGTCGGCGGCGGCCTGCGCACTGGTCCGCTGCGCGTGCAGCCAGAGTCGCAGGGCCGCCACGTCGGCGTCGAGAATGGCGTGCAACTGGCCGGCCATCGTCGTCTTGACGGCGGCTTCCATGCGGGAATGCAACTCCCAGCCGATCAGGCAATGCACGACAATGGCCAACGCCGGCCAGAGCCAAATCCATTTGCGGTCGAACAACCGTGACGCGCGTGCGACACGGGACCGCCTGCCCGGCGAGGACGAAGAACCGCGGCTGTCTGTGGTGCTCATGGCGTTCGGTGGGTTCGCCCTACTTGGCGGGCTTGCTCGCCGGCGGCTCCAGCTCGCCCACGCCGAGCAGCTTCTTCAGCTTGTCGTTCTCGGCTTCGGCGGCGTGCAGCTCCTGGCTGACTTGCGACGAGTATTCGGCGAGCTTCTTGCCGTCCGTCTCCACCTTTTCCATTTTTTCGATCAGGGCGATCGCCTTCGCCTGGTGTCCTTCGATGACCTTCAGGTGCTGGTCGATCTGTTTGCTGTTCTTTGCCTCGTGCTTGAGCTTGGCCGTCTCCTTCTGCGCCGCCGTGACGTTGCGGCGGATTTCGCTCGTGTGTTCCTGGGCCGTCTCTTTGGGCACCTGGCTGTAGCGACGGCCGTAGTAGTTGAGGGTCTGGGCGTTATACGCGGCGCTGCGCCGATACATCGACGCGGTGTGCGGCCGGTAATACTGGCCGGTGATTTTGCGATCGGCGCGCTCGTTCAACTCTTCTTGCGCGAAAGATACGTCCGTGGCCATCAACAGTCCCAGCGCCGCGGCGGTCAACAATACTTGCTTCATGATCACAGTCACTTTCAAATTTGGGGTCGTGTTACGAATTGGGAAAAACAGAGTGAGCGATCACAATCAGCCGCGGCGTGCGAAGTGGCCGTTGGGAAAGAGCTCGTTCAACAGGCGGAAGGCAATCGCTGTGCCATGCATGCATCGCAGCCCGGCGGCGGTTTCGGCTGCCCGCTTAAACCCAAACACCGTTGGGACTAACGTCGCAGCTAACAAACGCGAAAGGTGTCCGTGGCAGGGAAGCGACGGTCCCACCTCATGCCAGTGCAATGACGATCGGGTGCTATTCGGCGCGCGGTGTGCGGCACCGCACGGCTGGATGCCGCAATGCGACCAGGATCGCGTTGATCGGTCGGACTTTGCGGGCGTGCTATCTTTACACAGGAGATGCCCCGGTGCGTCCAACCGGGGCATCGCTTGGCCGCGGAGACGAACGAGGTACCAGCCTCCACTTGGCCAAGCTTTGTCCCAGCCACCGCCCGTGCCTCCCTCCCGGCCGCGTGAAGGAAGTTAGGCGTGGCTCATCGCGGCGCGCCGGGATGAGCCTCCCGGTAGGTCCTCCTGGGCTAAGTTCCGCGCGGCCCGCAGCGCTTCTCACACCGTCCCCTGCGCAGCAGCCCGGCCGCCTGCAATTCGGCCTCGGCCTGCAACCAGTCTGTTGTTGCCGTGCCGCTCGGACGACCGTGGCTTTGCCAGATGTGATATGCCCGCCGCGCCACGATTTGCGGCGCCATTCTTCCCAAGGAGCGGCCCGCCTGCCGCGCTTCCACTGGATTCATCTCTTTCGCTTTCATGGCTGTCTCACTTTCCATTGCACCAAGGCCGCCTTTGCGGCCCCGCCAAATTCCTGGAATGCGATCCGCGTGCCACGCGACTTCGATTGCAACGGCGCCAGCTTTCGTGCTCCCATTCGCGGCCGACTCCCGACAAGGCATGTTTGCCTCTGTGCGATGCGGCGCACAGTGCGCGATGCGGAGCGCGCGATCGACCATGACCCGGCGGATACTCGATGCGATACCGCCCTTTTCCCCGCTGGTCCGCCGATTGCGTGCGTCAGACCGAGCGACTGGCGTGAAGATTGCAAGATCGATTAAGCTATAAACGTCCGTGTTTCAAATTCAGGAGGTGTACGATGCCTGTCGAGATTCAAGAAGAGGGCGAGGGAAAGGTTTTCGCGATCAAGCTCAGTGGAAAACTGACGAAGCAGGATTACGAGCACTTCGTGCCGGAAACGGAACGGCGCATCAAGCAGCACGGCAAATTGCGGATGCTCGTGCAGATGCATGACTTTCACGGCTGGGAGATGGGCGCGCTGTGGCAAGACATCAAATTCGACGTCAAGCACTTCGCCGACATCGAGCGGCTGGCGTTCGTGGGCGAGAAGAAGTGGGAGGCGGGCATGGCCACTTTTTGCAAACCCTTCACCACCGCCAAGATTCGCTACTTCGACGCGGCCCAGTACGACGAGGCCGTGGCTTGGTTGCATGAGGGCGTGCCCCAGCACGCCTGACGGTTCTCAGCGCTACCGTGCCAAACGCATAAGCGACCATCGCGGCCGACCAGAACAGCGCCGCTCCTGCGGTGAAAACAGCGCCGTGCGTAGTCACCGACGACGCGAGGCGGTAACGCGCGGCCCCGGCGCGCCGTTCCGCACGAAGGCGCTGCACGCAACCGAAAACGACGGTCACCCCCGCGCCGATCCCAAGGTTGCCGCAAAACTGCAGCAATGCCTTGCGCTGCTCCACGTTCAACTGCCGCAACCAAGGCGCCGCGGCGGCCAGACACACCGACACCACCGCCGTACCGATCAGCATGCCGCGCAGTGTAAAACGCACCCGCGATTCCAACGGGGCCGGCAGAGCCCCAGGAGCCGGTGATGGCGTCAACGATCGATTCACTTGGCACGCTCTATGGCTTGGTCTATGCCCCCGTGACGTGCGCCCGGTTTACGATATGCTACTAGGAGATCCGTGGCGATGGAATCTCGATGTCGCTTCGATCAAGGGCATTACCATCGCCGAGATCGACTGGAAGCCGCTGCTGGCCGACGCCCAGCCAGCGCTCGATCCGTTATCGCGCGCGGTCCCCGCCGATCAGCACGTGGTGTTCTTCCACTCGTTCGCCGCGGCCGTCGCGCTGGCCGATGAAGCTTCTAGCCAAGGAACGCCGCTGAGCCGATTGATGCTGTCGCGAAGCGAAGACGAGCTGATGAAGCAGCGCTATGAGCGGCAGTTGTGCCTGCCGCTGTCGACGCTGGCCAGGCTGCTCGGCCCGACGGTGATTGGAAGTGTGGCACTCACAGGGTCGGATCCCTATTTCTTCACCGGCACCGACGTGGCCGTTGTCTTTGAGTGCAAACAGCCCGCCGCGCTCAAAACGCTGCTGCTGGGCCGGGCGGCGGTCGCGGCCAGCGCGGAGGACGGCGCGAAACCGATTTCGGGCAACACCAAGGGGCTGGCCTGGTCGGGATTCCTCTCTCCCGACCGACGGCCCAATGCCATTGGATTCCAGAAGGCGCGACGCTAAACTGAAAGGGCAAGAAGGAGGCTTGTCAATTCCCGCAACGACACGGAGGTCCAAGTATGCCGATGCAACCTTTCGCTCAGTTGTTCCCTCATTTGGCCAAGGATGAGTGCCGCGTGCTCCGGCTGCTCGGCGAGCGCGAGCAGATCGACGACATTCCCGCCGACGGCTACGCTCTGTTGGAGTATTACTGCAACGAGCGCAAGTGCAACTGCCGGCGGGTCATGCTGAACGTCGTGCGCGAATCGACCGGGCGGTCGGTGGGCATGATCAGCTTCGGGCTCTACCCCGACTCGGTTCCCGTCGGGCCGTTTCTCGACCCGCTTCACCCGCGCGCCCCTTTTGCGCACTCGGTCCTTGAAATGGTCGACGACCTGGTGTTGTCCGACGCCCAGTATGTGGCCCGGTTGCGGCGGCATTACCAGATGTTCCGGGCCGAGATCACCGGCCGAGACGGCCCCACCGTGTTGACCGCCGATCAGGTGGCCCAGCGGATCGACGAGCGGAAACGGCGGCACAAGGCCCTGCGCCGCGCCCAACAGCGCCGCCGCTGACCCGGCTGAGACAAGGAGCAAACAACGTGCGGTTTACTGAGTTGTCGGCTCCCGCCCCCTTTTATGCCAGATAAAGCCTGCCCGTCCCGCGAAGCTCGTCGATCCTGAGTAATACGTCCAGCAAACTTTCTGCGACGCGCTCGGCGTAGTCGCGGCTACTACGCAGTCGTTCTGTATCGGCAATGGTCAGGACTGGCAAACTGTCGAGTGTGTTGCGAGCTGAGATCGTGGCTTGCAATGATTCCGCGTCATCTTCATTGCGATTGTTAGTCACCAAGACATAGTCCGAGCGCCTGCCAGAATTCGCCCCATACTGTTCCTCGGGCAATAGCCAGCACAAGATCGACGTGCCCCTCAATATTGACGTCAGCCAAGACGGCCTTCACCATTTGATGCCTCGCTTTTCCGGCGACGCGACTCTAACCAGGCTAAGAGGCTATCCGAAAACTGATCTTGCCGTAAGTCGGGATTTGGCGGACGTTTCGTGCATTCCCATCACTTGCAAAGGAGTGCGCGAGCATGTCGAACCAAACCTTGACTCGGAAGGCGTATCCCTCGGACCTGACGGATGA
>DATLUO010000153.1 GCA_035533075.1 Pirellulales bacterium
TCCGTCAGGTCCGAGGGATACGCCTTCCGAGTCAAGGTTTGGTTCGACATGCTCGCGCACTCCTTTGCAAGTGATGGGAATGCACGAAACGTCCGCCAAATCCCGACTTACGGCAAGATCAGTTTTCGGATAGCCTCTCAGAGGACGGCTTGTAGGGCACAGGGAAAAAGGCTGGGTGTCTTGCTTCGCTGACTCCCCTATTCGCACGCCGAGACGGCGGAATTAATCGCCACGCTGGCCGAAGATTGCCTGCGTTCCGAACTGGGAGTGTCTGCACCCGGAGCACGATAGGCTGGCGCGCGTCGACTTGATGATCTGTCCCAAGACAAGTTGAAGAATGTCGTTTCCGCGGACCGTCGCCGAGCGAAGGGCCGTGGGAGGCAGCGCGTTGCGGCCTGCTGGCCCAGGTCACCGGGGCCGAGGATGAAACGCTGTTTCGCGTTCGCCGCGATGCGTGTGAAGCCTGTTGCCGCAGCTTTCCTCCGTCGGCCGGGGAGATGAACCCGGTTGTGGCCTCGCTCGCCTACTAGCTCTCGTCGCGCATCGTGCAGCTTGGCGGCGTGCCCGGCTGCGATGTCGAGCGCGCGAAGGCCCTCATGTGTCGAACAGCGTGACGGCCAAGCGATGCCCCGCTGCGTCCAACCGGGGCATCGCCTGGCCGCCGAGATGAACGGAGTGCCAGCCTGCACTTGGCCAGGCTCTGCCCCAGCCACCGCCGATGTCTGATTCTCGGCCGCGTGAAGTTTCGCTTCACGCAAATTCCGTTCACCGCGTCAAACAGATGGCTGCCGTCGATGAAGATCACCTCAAATCTGCGGTGTTCGTCAACCAAGCGTCCCAGTGCCGTGGCGGACGTCTCTTCGATGAACTGAAAGACCGTCCTCTCCCGATTGGGGCTCGTTGTCGTACATCGACAGCAGCGCAGTGCGGAACGGATCGTCGAGGGAGGCGAGCACTTTATTTGACAACGGCTGAAATGGAATCACTACCCGGCGGGGCGGGTTACGACACGATCGCCCGGCGGCGCTGCACGTAATCCCACACCACGTAGCGGTCGAGATCGCGCCCGGCGGTGAAAAACACGCGGCCCTTGGTCGATTCGGCCAGACGATGGGCGAAACGCACGTCCTCGACCGACTGCGACCAGCTTTGCAGCAGAAACAGGTTGATCGTCACGCCGTCGCGCCGGCAAAGCTGCCCCTCGCGCAGTGTGGCCGACTCGGTGCGCGGGTCGGGCGGATAAAGCAGATAGAGCATCGGGCCCTCGAAGTGGGCCGTCGGCAGCCCGTCGGTGATCAAAATCACCTGCCGGTTCGGCGTCGGTTGGTTGGCCAGAAACTTGCGGGCCAACTGCAAGCCGTGCTGGATGTTCGTGAAGTGCGGCGGAATGTGAAACTCGCTGATGTCTTCGCGGCTCATGTCGGCCCTGAGGGCCACATACGGATCGTTGATCGTCACCGGCTTGGGCATCAGGTGGACCAGGTCGGCCGAAAGCCGCGGCTTGGCGAAGGTGTACATCTCGATGAACTGCAGGAAGTCGCCCGGATACTCGCGGCGGATCAGGCCGTCGAGCGCCAGGCCCATCCGCTTGACGTTGACGTACAGCCCGCCGTAGCGCATCGAGCCGCTCATGTCCATCACCACCACGGTGGCGCATTTGGGCGTGTTGCGCGTGCGGTGAATGACGATGTCGTCGGCGTTCATCCGCACGGGCAAACCGGGGCCGCGGCGGATGAGCGCGTTGGTGAACGAGGCCGGCACGTCCATGTCGGCCACCGAATCGCCGAACTCGTAAGACTTGGTCCGCTCCAGCTCGACGGCCCCTTCGCCGACGATCGGGCCTTGGTGCCGCCCGGTGCGAGAGGCTTGCAATTGACTGAAAATCCGCTCCAGCAGCTTGCCCTGAAAAATGCGGTAGGCTTTGGGCGTGAGCTGAAAGCCGCGTCGCGTCCGCTCGATGCCCTGCCGCTCGGCCATCTTGCGGACGTAGTCTTCGATCTGCTGCGCCAGGGCGTTGAGTTCTTCGATCTGTCCCGGCTCGGCGAACTTGGATAGCTCTTCGATGTCGATCGCGGCGACTTGCGCCGTCTTGGCCGCCTCTTCAAGCTGCTTGAGCAAGCGGTCGATCGACTCCAGTTCTTCCTTGATCGCCAACGCCCGCGGCACGGTCATGGCCGTGCGTCCGGTGAACTCGTACTTGGCCGCCAGCTCGTCGACCTGGTATTTCTCGCCCAGCCGTTCGATGAGCGGCAGCAGCTCGGCGGAGAACGGCGACCGCTCTCCGCCGGCCTTGTACCACAGCCTTTCCAACTCGCGGAGTTGCTCTTCTTCGAAGGCCCGCTCGAACGGCTGCCGCAACGGCTTGGGCGGCTTGATTCGCTGGCCGGCCGCGCGATACTCGCGGCGGGCCGTTTCGCGCACCTGCCGGGTTTCATATTTCTCCAGAATCCGCCGCTTGCGCTCCAGCAGCATCTCGCGAAGCGCTTCCAGACTTGGACCCAGGCCGGCGATCTGGCTGGGATCGAGATGCACCGCGCGGGCCAACTCTTCCTCCGTCAACTCGCGGAGACTGCCGTAGGCCAGCATGTGCTCCATGGCGCCCGACACCATATCGGGCGGCGGCTGCGTGGGGCTGGGAATGTTCTTGGGGTCGTACTTCTGATAAGTATGGATCACGCCGCCGAGTTGCTGGCGATTAGGCATGAAGGGCTCCTCCGCGTTCCGGTATGTCGCGACCGGCTCATTCTATACTTTGGCCCAGGCGTGGCGTAAGCGTCCCGGCTTGCGGCTGTCGGTCTCGCAAGCGAGGACGGTTACGCCACGTTGCAAGCTGTCGCAAGCGCCCTATCAAAAAGCGCAAGCGAGCAGCGATCGCGGCTGCCCGGCAATGTTTGCCTAGACGGCATAACCCACAGACGCGGCGCCGTAACTTGGTTGCCTGTAACGCAAAAGCGGTCCTTTCACTTGACTTTGCCAGATTGCGGATCCGATAGCTCCCATTGGCCGACCGGATTCGGCGAGAGATTGCCTCTCCTGCGTGCGTCAAGCCTCACGATCGCGATGGTCGCAAGGCTTGCTCCTGGCGGGCACGTGGCGTTCCAACGTGTCATGTTGTAATGGAGTATGGATTATGGTCACTTCTCGACTGGCGGTGGCGGCCGCGTTGGCGGGTCTGCTTTCCGCCGGCCCAGCCGTCGCCCAACAATCCCCGAGCGCCGCCGGCGCGTCGCCGGCAACTCAGTATGCTCAAGGGGCCGCGGTGAGGTACGACGACCCGCCACCCAGCGCGTCGCCCGCATCGGCCCCCTCCACGGCCAAGAAGCCGTCGGCATCGAGCGACAGCCCGCCAAGCCGTGACGGTATGCTGCGGCCCGGCTTCATCACCGCCTCGTACGCCAGGCAAAAGACGCAAAACCTGGGCTGCTGCGCGCAACCCGAGGCCGAAGAGGCGGAAGCCGGCTGTGCCGCCAAGGAGGAAGAAGCAAAAGAAGAAGAACCGTGCAAGCAGTGCTGCACGGGTCCTCTGGGTTGCTGGGGGCACGGCTGCTGCCTGTACGAACTGGGCAAGCCGTTCGTTTTGGCCGAGCACATGCCCAGGTTAAAACAGCACAACATCGCCGTCGGCGGCTGGCTGGCCCAAAGCTACACCTGGAATCCGTACAATCCGTCGGACGGCCGCAACGGCCCGGTGACGTGGCTCGACCAGGCCAACCAGTATCAGTTGAACGAGTTCTGGCTCTACGCGGTCAAGCCCACAGACACGAAGGGCGAAGGCTGGGATGCCGGCTTTCGTTTCGATGCATTTTATGGCAGCAGCTACCGCTGGGACACGGAAGCGGGCCTGGAAAGCACTTTCAACACCGGCAAAACCTATGGCCTGGCGATTCCGACGGCTTATGCCGAAGTGGCCTACAACGACCTGAAAGTGAAGATCGGTCACTTCATTTCGCCGGTCGGCTTCTACACCGTAGGCACCTATAACAACTTCTTCAATACGATTCCTTACACCTATCAGTACGGCGAACCCTTCACTCACACCGGCGTACTCGCCAACTATCAGGCGACCGAAAAGCTCAATTTGGGAGCCGGTTTGATCCACGGCTGGGATGCCTTCGACAGCACTTTCAACAAGCACGGCGGCTACCTCGGCACGGCCACCCTCAACGGCAACGCCGACGACTCGCTGGCCTTCGTCCAGGTCTATAGCACGGAACCGACGCAGAACGCCGCCAAAGCTTTCTCGCAACGCTACTTCCAGACCTTGGTCTATACCCGCCCGCTGAAAAAGATCAGCGAGAAGCTGACCTGGATTGCCCAGAGCGACTTCGGCGTGCAAGGAAACGCTACCATCACGGGCAAGACCGCCCGTTGGTACGGCTTCAACAATTATCTCTACTACAAGAAGAACGATATCGTGAGCTACGGCGTCGAGTTCGAATGGTTCCGCGACGAAGAAGGCTTCCGCGTGGCGGCTCCCGTGCCCTCGCCCGGCAGCCCCTCCGCATCAGGCTGGTCGCGAGGCCCCGGCTTCGCGGGCAACTTCTACAACTTCACGATCGGTCCTCGCTGGACCCCGCTGCCCAACTTGGTCATACGGCCCAACTTCCGTGCCGACTGGTACCACGGCAACAACGACGTGAACGGTCTGAAGCCGTACGATGGCGGCACGAAGAACTTTCAACAAGCGCTGTACACCGACGCGATCGTCACATTCTAACGGCGGTGGTGGCATGAGCGGCGGTTGAATCCGGACCTACTCCACGCCGCCCGGTTGCTCGCGCGACCGGGCGGCGTTTTTTTTTCAACCACCCGCCAAGTTGCTATATTCCACGGGGACATCTTCGGTGGCTGGGGCAGAAGCTGGCCGCAGTCGATCCGGCCATCGCAATACGTACCGCCGGCCAGCGACGCCCCGGTCGTGGCGCTACCGGGGCATCGCCGCGGTGGAGCGGTTTCCGAGGAACTGCCCAATCGGCGCGGCTCTGCCCCAGCCACCGCCATTTAGGCGGGGGGTTGTTTTTTTGGCCGGACCCCAAGCCGTCATGCCTCGCACCTAGCCGCGGCGTGCCCGAAGTTTAGGCAGCCAGCCATTCGCACGCCTCTCGCAGGCCAAGGTCGCGGCCCAGTTTTTCGGCTGTAAGTCGTTGCCACGCCGAGGTCTGGTGCTGACAGACAATGCCGCCGCCAGCCCGTGGCACAGGGGTTGCTTCTGCTTGACTTGGGCGTGCGATGCGTGACTCAGAGGCGTGGATCCCGCCTCTGGGTCTACGCACTTCGCCGCAGGACACCTCCTTAACGCTTTTTGGCACCTGCCTGGGCCAGAAGGATGCCCCATCGGCTTGGGTGGACGCTCCGCCTAGTCCACCCAAGTCGGGGCGTTCTTTCTCTCTGAATGGCCGGCGATCTGGGCCGCACCTGACTTGACTAAGCGCGAAGCGCAAGCGAGGCGCGATGCCGTTGACCTCGCTTGCGCTTCGGGTTTGTGTGTTTGTTGCCCGTAAGCCTTGTGACAATCTGGCTTGTGCTTTACGATTGAAAGCCGGGAACCAAGCAAGGGCCAATTATGAAGTTGATCATCGCCATCATCCAACCGAGCCGGCTGGAAGCGGTCAAAGCCGCCCTGACCGAGGTCGAGGTGTTCCGTCTCACGGTGATGGACGTGCAGGGCTTCGGCCGGCAGAAGGGCCACACCGAGACGTATCGCGGGCACGAGTTCTCCGTCAACCTGCTGCGGAAGGTGCAGTTGCAAATCGCCGTCAATGAAGAATTCGTCGAGCCGACGATCGAGGCCATCATCAAGGGCGGCCGCACGGGAACCAGCGGCGAAATCGGCGACGGCAAAATCTTCGTGCTGCCGCTGGAAGACTGCATTCGCATCCGCACCGGCGAACGCGGCGGCGAAGCCATTTAAAGCCGTGATGCGCCATATCGCCACCATCGTCGCATTCCTGCTGCCGCTTTCCGCACTTGCGGCAGAGAAGCCGAATGTTGTCATTATCCTGGCCGACGACCTGGGCTATTCCGACCTGGGCTGTTACGGCAGCGAAATCGAGACGCCCAACCTCGACGCTTTGGCCGCGGGCGGTTTGCGGTTCACGCAGTTCTACAACACCGCCCGCTGCTGGCCGACACGGGGGGCTTTGCTCACCGGCTACTATGCCCAACAGGTGCGGCGCGATACCTTGCCCGGCATTCGCGTCGGCACGAGGCCGGCCTGGGCGCGACTGCTGCCAGAGATGCTCAAGCCGCTCGGTTATCGCTCCTATCACTCCGGCAAATGGCACATCGACGGCATGCCTTTGGCCGGCGGCTTCGATCGTTCGTATTACCTGCAAGACCAGGGCCGCTTTTTCAGCCCGCGCGTGCATTACGAGGACGATCAAAAGCTCCCTCCGGTCGAGCCGGGCACGGGTTACTACGCCACCACCGCCATCGCCGACCACGCCTTAAAATGTCTGCGAGAGCATGCCGCGAGTTACGTCGATCGGCCGTTCTTTCACTATGTGGCCTTCACTTCGCCGCACTTTCCGCTGCAAGCCTTGCAGCCCGACATCGACCGCTACCGCCAGCGTTATCGACAGGGTTGGCAGTTGGTGCGCAGCGCCCGCTACGCGCGCATGAAAGAACTGGGCATCGTCGATTGCCCGCTCTCCGCCGTGGAGACCGACGTGGGGCCGCCCTACGATTTTCCCGACGCGATCAAGAAGCTTGGCCCCGGCGAAGTGAACCGGCCGCTGCCCTGGGACAAGCTGACCGACGAGCAGCGCGAGTTCCAGGCCGTGAAGATGGCCATCCATGCGGCGATGGTCGATCGCATGGACCGCGAGATCGGCCGCCTGCTCGATCAGCTCCGCGACATGAAGGCCCTCGACAATACGGTGCTCTTCTTTCTTTCCGACAACGGCGCCAGTGCCGAGATCATGGTGCGCGACGACGGGCACGATCCTTCGGCGCCACCCGGTTCGGCCGCCACGCACCTCTGCCTCGGCCCCGGCTGGTCGACGGTGTCCAACACGCCGCATCGGCGTCATAAGACCTGGGTGCATGAAGGCGGCATCTCCACGCCGCTGATCGTACATTGGCCGCGGGGCATCGCCGCGCGGGGCGAATTGCGGCAGACCGCGGGTCACGTCGTCGACCTCGTGCCCACCGTGCTGGAGCTCGCCGGCGGCCAACGCCCTGAAACGTGGCAAGGCAAGCCGGTGCCCGCCGCGCCGGGCAAGAGCCTCGTGCCCGCCTTTGCCGCCGACCGCCGAATCGCGCGGGACGAGCTGTGGTGGCTGCATGAAGGGAACCGGGCCTTGCGGCTGGGCGACTGGAAGATCGTGGCGGCGGGCGAAAACGCCGATTGGCAGCTTTACGATCTCAGCGTCGATCGTTGCGAAGAGAACAACCTGGCGACCGCCTATCCCGACAAGTCGCGCGAACTGGAACAGATCTGGCGGCAGCGCTTCGAGGAGTTCCGTCGGCTCGCGGCAGCCGGCCTGCCGGGCGGGCCGTGACCGTCCGGCTTAACCGCTGCGCCCGCGCCGCCGCGTCAGTTGGGTATACGACCCGCGTTTCGACCCGTAAATCGCCTCTTCGTAGGCCCCACGCCGATCGAAGCGGACCGCCCCCTCTTCGATCTTCAGCGTGCCGCCGCGATAACCGGTATTGCGGCGTCGGGCGTCGGCGAACTCACCGCGGCCCGTGCGGCGGCCGTTATTGGTGCCGTTGATTCCCCTGAGCAGCGTGTCGGCGGGATTGGCCTCGATGCGGCCGGAAGGTCCGACGCCACGGCCCAGCCTGCCGCCGCCCCCGCCGCGCGACATATCGATGTCGCTGGCGCTGCCCACGCCGGAGGGAAGCAACGGATTGGGATTCAGCGACTGGGCGTAGCTCGCGCCGCCGCCGGCCAGCAGCAAGGCGGCACACGACAGCGATCGAGCAACGGTGAGCAACATGGAACGAGTCATCGGCAACCTCTTTGAATTGAGAGCAAGCGATTGGTTGAACCACCGTAAATATACACCGCGAAAGGGCGGTCTGCCCAGGCGACCCCTCAAAAGTCGGTTGCCGGCCCGCATTTCAAATGTAGCGGGCTACGTGCCCAAGTACGCTTCGATCACGGCCGGATGCCGCCGCACGACTTGCGGCGGGCCTTCCGCGATCTTTTTGCCCGCATCGAGCACGATCACCTGATCGGACATTCCCATCACCAGGTCCATTTCGTGCTCGATCAGCACGACCGTAACGCCCGACGCGCGGATCTCACGAATCAGTTCCATCAGCCGCGCCGTTTCGGTGGCGTTCATGCCCGCCGCCGGCTCGTCGAGCAACAGTAAACGGGGGCCTATCGCCAAAGCACGGGCGATTTCCAACCGCCGCTGATCGCCATACGCCAACTCTCCGGCGCGGCGCTCGGCCAGCGGCGTCAGGCCCACGAACTCCAGCAGCCGCCGCGCCTGTTCCACGCTTCCCACAAGTCGTTTGCCGCCTTGTGGTGCGGCCGTCTCGCCGGCTGCCGTTTGTGGTGCGGGCGTCTCGCCTGCGCGAGCCAGATATTTCCGGCCGAACGGTTGAGGCCGGGCCGCTTCGATCGCGACCAGCACATTCTCCAGCACGGTCATCCGTCTGAAAACCCGCAAATTCTGAAACGTTCTGGCGAGACCGGCCGCGGTGACTCGTTCGGGCGTCCATCGCGAACGGCTCCAGACGGTCACTGCGCCCAGGCCTCCGACCACCGATCCGGCGAGCGCCGCGAAAACCGCAAGCCGCGCCTTCGCTCGCCGTCGACGCGCCACGTCGACGAGCAGGTCTCGCTTGGCCAGGGCCGCGTCGCGCGAAGGGAAGCGCAGCTGAGCGGATGTCAGCCGCCACCGGCCGCCGAGCGTTTCGACAACCGCGTCATCGGGACCGGCTGCGAGGATCGCTTCGTATTCGCGTCGCAACTCGTCGGCGGCCTCGCGGTTTTCCGCGACGGCCAGCGAGGTGCTTCCATCCGCCGTCACCACGGCCCAGCGGCCGTTGCTCTGTCGCTCCAGGGCCAGGCGTCCGCGCAGATAATCGCGGGCGGCAGTCCCGGCGGCGGCGTAGGTAAACGGCCCGGTGGAGTAGCTCGTCGGCCGCCGCACGGTCGCCCGCCATAGGCCGTTGAGGTTCAACGCCAGGCATGCGGCGGCGAGGGCCGTAGCGAGGCCGACGGCGACGGCGGCCAGTGCCGGCCGCCAGGACCAGGCTCGTCGAACGTCGTGCCCGTCGATATGAACGTCGCCGACCGTCGGCGCCACGAGGCCGCTGATGGTGTTAAAGAGCGTGGTCTTTCCCGCGCCGTTCGGCCCGATGATCGACGTGATGCTCCCGCGCTCGATGTCGACATCGAGATGGCTGACGGCGGTCAGGCCGCCGAAGCGGAGGGTCAGCCCGCGGGTCGTCAAGATCGGCGAGGTTGGCATGACGACTAGCGTCGCCGCTTGCCTTTCTTGCCGGCTTCGGGCTTGGTGGGGCGTTTGCCGGGCCGGGTCTGTTGAGAACCGCCGCGGTCCGCGGCCGAGCGCCGCCGCGGCTTGGACGAATCGTGGCCTTGGCCCGCCTCGCCGTCCTCGCCGACATGGCCGCGCCGCGCCACCAGCCGGAAGTCGAGCTCGCGGCGGTCGACGTCGACCTGCGCCACCACCACCCGCACTCGGTCGCCCAGCCGGAATTGATTCTCCGAACGGCGGCCCGAAAGCGTGTGGGTGCGGCGGTCGTACTGATAGTAGTCGTCGGCCAACGACGTGACGTGAATCAGCCCTTCCGCCGGCAATTCGATGCCTTGAGCGAACAGCCCGAACTGCTCGACGCCGGTGATCACGGCGTCCATTTCCTCGCCGATGCGCCCGCTGAGATAATTGAGCAACTTGACCTTGGTCAGTTCTCGCTCGGCCTCTTCCGCCCGTTGCTCGCGCTCCGAACAATGTTCGCCGAGCACGGCCAATTCCGAGAAGTCGTTGCGCGGCTTGCCGCCTCGCAGCAGCAGCTCCAGCAGCCGATGAATCGTCAGGTCGGGATAGCGGCGGATGGGCGACGTGAAGTGACAATAACAGTCGCTGGCCAAAGCGAAATGGCCTTCTTCTTCGGGGCTGTAGACGGCGCGCTGCAAACTGCGCAGCACGGCGTAGTTCACGGCCTGTTGCTCGGGCTGACCGAGCACCTCTCGCAGCAGCTTTTGCAGCTCGAAGCGGCTTTGCAGGCTTTCCGTCGGATGCCCCAACGCCGACACGAACTCGGTGAGCGCCGTCAACTTGCGCGGATCGGGCGAGTGATGAACGCGGCGCAGAAAGTGCCACTCGGCCTCCTTCAGCCGCCGGGCGACCGCCTCGTTGGCCGACAGCATGAACGCTTCGATCATCTGGTGGCTCTCGGTGTTCACCACCTTGTGGGCCCCGACCACGCGGCCGTGGCGGTCGAGATCGACCTTGATCTCGTTCATCGAAAGCTCCAGCGCGCCGCGGGCCAAGCGGCGGCGGCGGAGCGTCATCGCCAGCTCGTGCATCCGGCCGACCAAGGCGTGGACTTCGGGAGTCAGCCGCCCTTGCCAGGCCTCCGGATCGGCCAGGTATTCGTCGATCTCTTCATAGCTGAAGCGCCGCTTGCTCTTGATCGCCGCCGTATGAAACTCGCTCGCCACCGGTACGCCGTCGGCCGTGAACTCCAGCAAGGCGGTCTTCGTGTAGCGGACGCGGTCGGGTTGCAGGCTCGCCAGGCCGTTGGAGATGATTTCGGGCAACATCGGCACGACGCGATCGGGCAGGTAAACGCTCGTGCCGCGCTGATACGCTTCGCGATCGAGCGGCGTGCCCGGCCGAACGAAGTGCGAAACGTCGGCGATGTGGACGCCCAGCGTCCAATGCCCGTTCGGTTCGCGGCGCAGCGAAATGGCGTCGTCGAAATCGCGCGCATCGACGGGGTCGATGGTGATGATCGTCTCGGCGGTCAGGTCGAGCCGGCCGGAGAGGTCCGTCTCGTCGAAGCGGTCGGCCTCTTGCCGCGCGGCCTCCAAGGTGTCTTCGGCAAAGGCTTCGGGCAGACTGTATTCGCGGAGGATCGAAAGGGTGTCGATGCCCGGTTCGCCGCGCGGCCCCAACACTTCGGTAATCACGCCTTCGCCGTCGTGAACGTGCGTGGGAAAGCGGACCATCTCGAACACGACTTTGTCGTCGGGCTGGGCGTTTTTGGCGCCCGGATCGCCCACGGAAATGGGCCGGGCGAAGAGCGTGCCGTCGACCTGCACCCAACCGCCGCCGCCCCGCTCGAAATAGACGCCCACAAACTGGTGCGTCTCGCGTTCGATGATTTCCGTGACCACGCCGCGGAAGGCGCGCTCTCGGTCGCGTCCCCGCATGACCCGCACCAGCACGACGTCGCCGCTGGCGGCGTCGCCCGCGTCGCTGGCCGCGACGTAAATATCCTGTTCGCGTCCCTGGCCGGGCAGCGTGCCGGCCGGCCGCACGAACCCGAAGCCGGCCTGATTGCGGCGAAAGACGCCCGTGATGTGCCCGTCAGCCGCCTTGCGCTTTTCACCCGTCGGCGCCGCGCCCATCGACGGCAGGATGCGGTGCTTGTCGGCGTAAGACAGCTTGCCTTGCTTGACCAGGTCTTTGATGAGCCGCTTGAGCTCGCGCAGCCGAGATTCGGGCAGGTTGAGCTTTTTGGCAATCTGCCGCGGCTTGGCCGGTCGATAGTTCGGCCGATTCACGAAGTCGAGCAGTTCTTTCGCGAGATCTTGTGCGGGGTCAGCCATTAAATCGGTCATTTATTAATTGCTTCGCGCGGTTCAATAGAATTCCGACGACCGTTCCTGCGTCGCGATTCACATAAAGGGTCAAACGATCGTTGACTCGTTCAGCGCGGTAGTTGTCGACGGATAAAAAAACCTCGATGCAATCGCCATCGGCGTCGTAAAACGCCTTCGGCTCGTTAAAGCGATCCTGCGATTGAGCGGCTTTGGCAAGAAGCCGCTGTGCAAAAGCATCGTTCAGGCTGGTGTCTTGGGGCTTCATCAGGTTCAGTCACAGATGGGGATGCAAACGCAAACGGCCTGTTGCTCGCCCAGGGCCCGCCACGGTAGGCCACATCGAACACGGTGGGCCGGCGCTCGCAAGCTCGCTGGTGTCACCCTACCTCGGATTTGCATGGTTGTTCTTATTCGCCGTTCCGTTCTGCGACCGCTGTCCGGCCCTCGCGCGGAAAATCGCGTCCCTTGAACAGCTTGCGGCCCAAGTTTTGGTTGTAGCTGGTCCAGCAGCTTTCGACATTCGGGTCGTCGCGCATCTGTTGCTCGAAACTGTGCAGCTTGGCGTCGAGATTGTCGAGATGGTGCAGCGCCACGGCTTCCAAGGTCATCGGCAACTTGGGACTGCCGTACTCGTATTGCCCGTGATGGCTGACGATCATGTGCTTCAGCCGCAGGGCGAGTTCTTCAGGCACGGCTTCGCCCGACAGCCGTTCGGCTTCGCGCAGCTTGGCCTCGAGCAGGTTCAGCCCCATCACCACGTGCCCGATGAGCTGCCCTTCGTCGGTATAGGCGAAGCCGCGGTCGTAACTCAGCTCGCCGATTTTTCCGGCGTCGTGCAAGAACGCGCCCATCAACAGCAGGTCGGGATCGAGCGAACGATAGAGCGGCGCCACGCGCGTGCAGATCTCCATCAGGCTGACGACGTGCTCCAACAGGCCGCCCACGTAGGCGTGGTGGTTCTTGACGCCGGCAGGGGCGCGCGTGAACCGGCCCATGAACTGGTCGTCGATCAGAAAACATTCCGCCAAGGTCAGCAGGGGCGGGCTTTTCATGCCGCGCAACAGCTCTTTCAGCCGCGACGCCAGCCGTTCGATTTCCTGCGGCCCGACGGGCATGAAATCGCCGTAATCGATCTCGTCGTGCCGGGCCTTGCAGATATTCGAGGCGATGAGCTGCAAGCAGCCCTGATAGACTTGCGTGTTCCCCTCGACGCGCACGAAATCGCCGTCGTCGAAGTTGCGATATTCGACTTCGCTGGCGTTCCACATGCGGGCGCTGATCGTGCCGCTGCGGTCCGACAATTCAACCTGCAAATAGAGATTGCCGTTGCGGTTGGGGCGCAACTGCTTTTGCGAAACGAGAAACACCTGGTCGACGGCCTCTTGATGGCCGAACTGATTCACAAACCGACGGGGCATAGCAAGCCTTTCGCCCTGATACCAACGACGTGCCGAGACAAACAGGCCCGGCAGCATCGGCCGGGCACTCTTCGATTCTAGCGCTTGCCGCGGCCGGCCACAAGGCGTGCTGACTTGACCCGCGCGGCGCGGCTGTTATGCTGGCCCACATGGCCAAGAAGAACTCGAAGAAGAAGCCCGTCAAGCGACGGACGGCCGCGGCAATTCTGGCCCGCATGCACGCCAAAGAAGCCGAGCGGCAAGCCGCACCGCGCAAAGAGATGACCAAGAAGAGGCGACAGGAAATTAAAGACAAGCAACGGGCAGCCGCGCTGCGATTGTGGGCCCCCGGCGGTCGTCTGCGAAAACTGCTGAAACAACGCAAGCAGGACGCCCGGCAGCGCGGCAACGCGGGATAGCACGCCGCGGAGACGTCAAGGCGACGGGATCGGCCGAGCATCCGCCAGCCGACGGTTGCGCTACTTTACGTTGCTCGCCTACGGCTGGCTTTTTGTGGTTGTTTCGCTTCGCCGGCTTCCAAGGCGCGATGTACCTTGTCGAACGTACTCAGGCTCGGCGAACGCTTCGCTTGTTCGATGCGGTTCAGCGTTTCCGGCCGAATGCCGGCGCGGCGAGCCAGCTCGGCTTGCCCCGCTCACGTCGGGCCATTGCTCCAAACGGTCGAGCAATCGCGCGACGCGCGGGCGGATGCCGCGCGGCAGGGCTTGGAATTGCGCGTCCGCCTGGGGCGTCAATTCGACGGTGGCCATGCCCTAGTATCACGGCGCTTGACGCGCCGGTCAAGGCGATGACGCGCCACCAGGCGGTGCCGCGATCGATTGCTATGTTCGGCTTGAGCGAGTCACTTTTAAATCGCGCACCGGCTTGCCGGCCTCGAAGAGCTGCAAGTGCTCAGCGGCTTCCTCGCGCTGAGCGTCGTCCGGCGGCGCCTTCTCTAGCGCCCGCTTGGCATACTTCACAGCGCTGGTGAAGTCGCCGGCCTCGGCGTAGGCGGCGGCCAGCGTGTCGATGTCGCCCCATTCCTGCCAGGCCGTCAATTCACAGGCATGTCGGGCCGATTCGACCGCTTTTTTCCCGTCGCGGACCTTCGCATCCCCGGCCGTCGCCAAAATCCATGCCCGACGGCCGTAGATCAAGGCGTCGTTGGGCTCGATCCGAATCGACCGGTCGTAGTCTTCCAGGGCTTTCTGGTAGTTGCCCTGGCGGAAGCGGGCCGAACCGGCGTTGTTCCAGGCGGCGGCGAAGTTCGGATCCAAACGCAGGGCCGCGTTGTAGTCGGCCAGTGCCCGCTCGTAGTCGTGCTTGGCCGCGAAGATGTTTCCGCGACTGTTGTGGTAAGGCGCGGCCTTGGGGTCGAGAAGAATCGCCTCGGTGATGTCGGCCAGGGCGGAATCGAGCTCGCCCTGGTAGTGCCGCACGGCGGCACGACGGTTGTACCACTCGGCCACCGCCGGCTGTTGGCGAATCTTCCGCGTGAAGTAGTCGGTGGCCTCGTCCATCGGCACCACCTCCGTCCGCTTGACCCAACCGGCCTGCCCGGTCGATTCGCGGACCCAGGCCCAATCGCCCTGATAATGTTCGATGACGCAATCCAGGTCGTTCAGCTTGCCGACGCTCCGGTCGGCAATCCGCAGGTCGGGACGATTGCGACTTGCCATGATGGCGCTGGTGTGCTGCTGGGCCTGGGCAAGCGAGGGAAGCAGCAGCAAGAACAGAATTCCGTGACGCATGAAGTTCAACATAGCACTGCGCTCCCTGGCGTCAATCGCTCGCGTTTCTTGGTCGTGTCCTCACCTTACCTTATGTTGAGTCGTTTACGATGTGTAGGCGACGGAGCGAACCGCCGTATCGGCCCGAGTTCACCGGGCGATAGAATCCGCCCCCGCGGAATAAAAGAACGGGAGCAAGTTTTGCTGGCCAACTGCCGATTCTATATCGCGGACCGGGCCGGAACTCCCGCAGGCTGCGGGAAGCGAGGCAATTCAATGACAAAACGCGAGCGACTCTACTGCGTCACCTGTTTGCTGGGCGCCATCGCCGCTTACCTCGCATCAGCTTCTCTCGCCTCGTCCCCCGCCTGCCCTAGCCTGTTTGCGCAGGCCAGGTCGAGCCAGCCGACGGACTTCCCAAATCGCGACGGCCAATGGGTCCGCGGCGATGCGTCCTTGCCGGTGGCCCTGGAGTCGGATGAAACCGACGATACCGAGGAGCTATCGGACCGCGAGAAGGCGTGTGAGTCGTCGGGGCGGCACTGTCCCGACGCATCGCGGCAGGCGACGCTGACCGCGGCCTCTCGGCAGCCGAAGCTTCTGATCACGCTCAACGCGCTGCGCGTCCGGCTGCAAATCTGATCGACGCCGCTCGGCCGTCGTTTTTCTCTCGGCGTTGGGTCTCGTGTGCCCGGCGCCTTCCACAGCACTTTCACCGCAGTCGCGCGCCGGCCACGCCCGGCGTTGCGGCGGCAGGGAGAAGATCATGTTTACCTTATTCAGCCCGTTGCGTCCGAATTCCGTCACCAGCGCGCTCGTCGAGCGGCAGATGCAGCGATGGCCGGCTGCGCAGCAAGGCGAACGTCGCGAGGGCCCGGTTCCGGCGGCTGCCCAGCCGCGCGAGTCGGCCCAGGCGCGCCTCTCGGCAAGCCCGTTCTTGCCTTTGCGGGCCTTGCAGTGCGACGGCAGCGACGGGCACGTGACCATCCGCGGCCGCGTACCCACCCGGTATCTGAAAGACCTCTCGGCCCGGCTGGTCAAGTCGATCGGCGGCGTCGAGCGGGTGTCGAACGAAGTCGAGGTGCTGCCGCTCGGCTGCCACGCCTAGGCGGCGGGCAACGTAGGGTGGGACCAGCGAGCTTGCGAGCGCCGGCCCACCATTTATAGACGTCGCTTCTG
>DATLUO010000154.1 GCA_035533075.1 Pirellulales bacterium
TACGGTCATCCGAAACCGCTGGCCAGATTATAGCCACCGACCTGCCGCGCGAGAACACCTGTTCAGACCGCCGGTTCGCGAAAGCCGGCCGCCCCAACCCCCAATTTCAGGCCATTTTTTGGGTCAGCGGGAATTGCTGCACATGACCGAGCCCGGCGGCTTTCTGGGCGTTCACCTCGACAACGAGCGCCATCCGCAGACGGGGCTGGCCCGGCGGCTGAACCTGATCGTGTATTGCACCGAAGGGTGGCGGGAAGAATGGGGCGGATGTCTCGAATTCTGGGACCGTGCCCGCACCCGCGTCGTTAGGCGCATCGCCCCCTTGTGGAACCGGGCGGTTTTGTTCGAGACAAGCTCCCATAGTTTTCACGGCCACAGCGAGCCCTTGCGCTGTCCGCCGGAGGTGCGGCGCAAGAGCGTGGCTGTGTACTTTTGGAGCCCGCCCCGCGCGCGAGCGTGTTTCGTCGCGCGGGCCGACGAGCCGCACGACGCGGCGAAAGAAGCCGCCAGATTGGCCCGGAGCCGCGCATGACCGCGACGCGCCTCTTTTGCCGCCTTCGCTGTGCCTGTCGCGAACGCGCGTGAACCGCGAGGCGCGGCGCTGATTCGAGGAGAACCACATGCACATCCGGGTCACCGACGAGCAACTTGCGGACATCAACGGCGGTTTGAAGTGGATCATGTTCCAGCGCGACGGGGCGGGCAGAATGGTCGGCGGCGGCAGTTGGGATTATCCGCTCGTCGACACCCGCCTGCAGTTGCTGCTCGACCGCCTCGGCGCGTCCGGGATTGCCGGCCTGCGCGTGCTGGAGCCGGGCTGCCTCGACGGCCACATCACCGTCGGTCTGTGTGGGGCCGGCGCCGACGTGACGGCCTTCGACGTGCGGCCGAGCTGCGTCATCAAAACGTTCGCCCGCTGCCTGGCTTTCGATTTTCATCCACGGCTGCTCCTGTACGACGCGCGGCGGATGGCGGACCTGGGCACGTTCGACCTGGTCTACCATTCCGGCGTCTTCTACCATCTGGAGAACCCGGTCGAGCATTTTCGGAGCATCGCCGGGATGGCGTCGCGAATGGCTTTCGATACGCACACGGCGCGGCCGAACGAGCCGATCGACGTCGTCGACGGTTATCAAGGCTGCTGGGCGGGCGAATTTGGCTGGCAGGACGAGCAGAGCGGCGTCGGACCGCGTTCGTTCTGGCTTACGCGGCCGGAATTGTTTCGACTCTTTGCCGAATGCGGCTTCGCATACGAGCGGCTGTGGCAGGACGACGCGGCCCCCAACGGGCCGCGAGGGTTTTATTTGTTGACGAGATTGTAAAGCCGATGCCTTGAACCTGGCGGGTCAGCCCTCGCGACCCGCTGGTCGCACCCTACAATTCTGTCAACGCTCATGGCAACGTATCCAAATAACCTTGCAACAGCTCGATCAGGGCTTGCAGTGCGGCGGCCTGGCCCAGTTGGCCGGACTGGATCGCGACTGCCCGCTGTTGCGTGTACATGTTGATCCAAAAGCGCGTGAGCGTGCCCGGTATTCCGTTCTTGGGTTTGTGAGTGTAGAGTCCGCCTTGAATGCGGCGGACGAGCGAGGCCCGCTGGTTGGTGGCCACGCGCTGCAAGTCGTAGTCGCAAAAGGTCACGCGCGGATGGAAATTTCGGTAGCTACCGTACCATGCGTGGATTTCTTCGTCACGGTCGAGCACGTCCAAGGCGCGGCGGAACGGCGCCATTTGGATGGCCGCCACCGCCAGCAGATACGCCGCCTTTAGGCTGGGATCGGTTTGCGGCAAAACGTAGATATAAGGGATGCGGTGCCAATTCGTCTGCGGAATTCCCATCTGCGGATACTGCCACTTGCCATCGATCAGCGGGTGCTGTTGGTTCATCGGTTTGGCGCCGAGCTTGGGCAGCAAGGGTGGCGTCCAGGTGCGTCCCGAATAGCCGACCAAGCCGCCGCGCGTCTGATCGAGCAGCTCGCTGCGAACAAGAATTGTGCCCAGCGTGGGTCCGCGCACGACCGGATGGTTCAACTGCGGCGTCTCGAGCCTGGCATTGGGTCCTGTGGCGTCCGTGCCCATTTCCGCAGGCGGCGGCCACGAGATCGGGTTTCCCAATGGCCCCGAGCTGCGGTCCCAACGTGTGCGCCAGCCGGCGTCGCGCGCGGCCACCACGCCGCGCAGCTTCCAGCACGACTTGCTGCCCGTGTCGACCATCAGTGCCAACACGAACAGCAGCACCGGCAGACAGAGCACGAACTCCAAAGGCGCCAGCCCTCGGCGTGTGGACCGCATCGTTGTTCGACTTCGTCGTAGGGTGGGACCAGCGAGCTTGCGAGCGCCGGCCCACCCTACATCTCGATCTCTCATCCCTCATCTCTCATCCCGTCTCAGTGCATATTCACGCTTTGCAATTCCCACGGCGTAAAGCCTTGCAGGTACCGCACGCGCACATTGCCGAATCCGGGCGGAGGCATGCTGAGCAGCGGCCCAAGGCTGGCACTTGTCGCGGGCACAAGCGCCACGGTCCAGTTCTGATTGAGCAAGTCCCAACTTCGCGGCCGGTTCTGCCAGCGGACCCACCAAATCTGACGATTGCCGCCCAGCGCCGACGCCGCTTCGCCGGGCGCCGGCGGCGGCCCGGTGTCGCCGGGCACGCCGCCGTACAGTCCGCCCGGCGGCGGCAGGCCGGGCTCGTATTGCACCAGCCGCGGCCGCGGAATGAACATCGTCACCTGGGCGTAGGCCATGTCGTCGGCGACGAGCGGATTGCGATACAGGCCCGGCAACGTCTGCCGAAGCTGTGGGCGATAACCAATGCCCACCCAGGTGAATTCCCGTTCCAGATGACTCTGGCGGTCGGCGATCGACTCGACCGGAGTACGGATGACGAACAGCATGTTCTGGGCGGTGTTTTCGACGTCCAGCAGCCAGTCGAGCTTGCCGCAGGTGAACCCGCGCCAGAAGTTGGCGAACTGGCTCATCTGCCCCTCGCTGTCGAAGCCTTGCAGCGTCTCCTTGTTCCAGGCGTCCAAATACTGGTGCGCCAAGGCGTGCCGCTGCTGCGTCGAGATCACAAAGTAATCGCCGCCCGGCAGGTCACTGATCGGATCGACGACGGGCAACGTGCGCATCATCCAAGCGCCGGGGCCATCGTAGGTTGTGCCGAGTGCCTGCCCGGTCGTGCGCCACAGCGTGGCCAGGCAATCGCCGCGTCCGCCGTCGAGCAACCCGTGCTGCCGGGCAATCTCGCGGGCGGTCATCTGGGCGACCTGCGGCATCGTCGCGACGAGGGCCCGCTGATACTTGGGAATCAGCTCCTGCGCGAGAATCTCTTCCAGCACCGGCAGAATCATGGCGCTGGCGGCGGACGACCACTCGGTGAACGAACGGACCATCTCGGCTTCCATGGGCACCTTGAGCGCGGTCGCGGTGCCTAAGGCGGAGAACTTGGGGAAGGGCGAGGCCGCCAGCCAGGGCGCCATGGCGGCCCAGGCGGCGAGCGCGTCGGGGGCAAGCGTTGCCGAGCTGCGGTCGCGGGCCTCGCGCATATAAGCGGTGAGGGCGAACACGTCGCAGATCAGGTGATTGGTGAAGGCCAGCGAGTTCATGCCTCGCGCCAGCATGACCCCGCCCGAATAGGTCGCCGCATCGGCCGCGTTCTGCATCCGCACCTTGCGATCGACCTGCCGGCCGACGTTCATCACCATGCCCAATAGCATGGTCAATAGCAGCAGCGAGAACACCGAGAGCAGGCTGATCGTGCCATCCTGGTCGCGGTGCAGGCGTTGCAAGGTACGCATGGGTGGCTGGGGCAGAGCCTGGCCGCGAGACGGCCGTGAATACCGTAGGGCGGAATGGCCAGGCGATGCCCCGGTCGTCGCACCACCGGGGCATCGCGTGGCCGCCGCGCGGTTTTGCATGGCTGGCTCGATCGAGGCCACGCTCTGCCCCAGCCACCGGCCGTCCAACGAGGCACGCGACGGCCTAGGAAGGCCATCCTCCACGGTCGTCCTGCGAAGCTTACAACGCTTGCACATACGGCAGCACCGATTTCTCGCCCTCGTTGCCCAACGTAACGGTCGCGGAGATGGGATAGACAAACACGCCGTCGCGCTGGCGAATTTTGCGCGCCAAGGTGTCGGGTTCGCCCGACGGCGATACCAGCGGCCGAGACAAGAACCGGCCGGGACCCGGCAGCAGCGCAAACTGGTGCGTCACCGTCACGGTGATCGGATCCTGCCAACCGACTTCCCAGACGTAGAACCGCTCCAGGTCCGGACCGAGCAGGCTGCGCACCAGATACGGACCTAACGGCGGTTCATCGCCGCGGTGCAGGAACGTCACTTCCACCGACGTGGCCGCCGCGGCATACGCCAGCTTGTTGCGCAGCCGAACGTTGACTTGCGGGTTGACGGCCGCTCGCGGCGCCAACGTTTGGTACAGCCGTTCGATCACACCACCGGCTGGCTGGTTTTGGCCGCCGATACCCACGTTACGCGACGGGCAGATCGGCAAGCAGGCCAGCACCGCCGCCGTCTGGATCTTTTGCAGCTTCGGAGTGGGCGAGTTGATGCGATAGATCGTGCCGCCTTGGCCCGGCCCGACGACCGTGAGTAGCGGCCCCACCTGGTTCTCCCGCAAGTAAGGGCCGTAGGTGTCGAAATCGAAGTCATACTGCGGATCGTAAGGCTCGAGCCGGGCCGGAACCCAAACCACCGCGCTGCGCGCCGCTGCGAAGGCCGCGTAATGCACCACGATCGTGCCGATCAACACCTGACTCAATTGCACGATGAACAGCATGACCATCACGAACATCGGCAGCACGAGCACGAAGCTCAGGCTCTGCACCGCGCCCGCTTGGTCGCCGTGCAACCGCGCCAGCCTGCCGAACCGCGGCCGCGCACCGCTCGCGCGCGCGATCGCCCAGGCCGCCGCTGTGGCGATCGCCAAAAGCAGCAACCAGGGACAAGAGGCTTGCAGGACAACTCGGTTCATTGCGGCGTAAAGATGAGGGATGAGAGATGAGGGACGAGGGATGAGGGAGGGACGTCGTGAGGACGAGAGCGAGCGTGCAACGCCGACCTACGACATCGCAGATTGAGGAACGGGGCACGGACAACTCCTTTATCCCTCATCCCTCATCCCTCATCTCTAATCTCTGAACCCTCATCGCAGCAACCCACTATGCACCAATATGACGGCCGCCAGCGCCGTCGGCGCCAGGAACCAAGGAAAGGTCATCAGGGCACGTTCTTCCGGCGACAGCTCGGCCCAGCCACCGATCTTTAGAGTATACAAACCTTGGCGAAAAACTCTCGCCATCAGCCTGCCGGGACCGACTTTCCAAGCCAAGGCGATGATGCCCAGACAGGCGGCCAGCACGAAGGTCCAGAGCAAGGCTTCCAGCCCGCGCTCGACGCCCAGGAACGCCCCCATCATAGCCATCAGCTTTACGTCGCCCCCGCCGACGCGGAACAGGACGTAGCAAACGAGCATCAATCCGCCGCAGAGCGCAAGGCCGGCCAGGCTGTCTTCGATGCCGACCGCGCCGAGGTAGCGACGCGCCTGCTCGTCGGACACCGCCCCGTTCGACTCAAGCACGCCGGCCGAGGCGTTCAGCGCCAGGGCGATCAGCACGCCGGGGTAGGTGGTCCAGTTATAGATTTTGTGCCGGGTGAAGTCGGTCGCGGCGGCGACGGCGATCAGCACAAACAGGCACGCGAGGGCGATCATCGCGGCTGTTACTGGGTGGCGCTGTTCTGCGCCCCTTCGATGTCGGACATGCCCTTGCTCCACAGGGCTTTGATCCGCGGCCAGCCGACCTTGAGCAAGAAGATCAAAATGGGCAGCGCGATGGCGGCGATGATCAATATCGTCTCGAAGCTCACGGCGCCCCGTTCGTCGCGGTGCAGGCGACGGAGCAAATTCGACATCGAGGCTTTTGGACTTGGCTTTGGATTCATGGCGATCACAGGAACGGCCAGGAGATGCAGACCAACAGCATCTCGTACACCTGCCGCATCAACCGCGGCCCCGCCCACATACAGAAGGCGGCCATCGGCAGGACCACACCCATCAACAGCGCATAGTCGAGCGTCGCCGCGCCGGCGCGATCTCGCCGGTTCCGACTTCCGCGTCTGGTACGTCGCCCGCCCATAACGCTCACTCTAAGGCAGCCGGGCCAGAAGTGCAAGTTATTCAGCCCACTACGGGCCCGTCAGCTTCACCTCCCGCTCCAGCCCGTACTGAGCCAGTTCCTCGCGGAAGCCCGGCACGACGCCCGTCGGCGTCAGTTCGGCCAGCACGGCGCCCTCTCGCGTGCGGCCTACGATCTTGTGCAAAAACAGGTCGACAAGCTCATAACGGTTGTCTCGGTCGAGCCCCTTGACCTCGGCGATTTGCGTGATTCTCCGCGAGCCGTCGTCGGCGAAGCGGGCAAGCTGCACGATCAGGTGAATGGCCGAACCGACCTGAGCGCGGGCCACATAGACCGGAATCTCCACCTCAGACATCAGCGACAGCGTTTCCAGCCGCGTGAGCGCGTCGCGGGCGGAATTGGCATGCACCGTCGACAGGCTGCCGGCATGCCCGCTGAGCATCGACTGCACCAGGTCGAGCGCCTCGCCCGAACGCACTTCGCCGACCACGATGCGATCGGGCCGCATTCTCAGCGAGGCCACGAACAACTGCCGCACCGTCAGTCCGCCGCGGTCGAAGGCGTTCGGCGGCCGCGCCTCCAGATACAAGCAGTGCCGCTGCAGCAGCCGCAGCTCGGAGGTGTCTTCGATGACCACGATGCGTTCCTCGTCGGGGATGGCCCTCGACAGCGCCCCCAACAGCGACGTCTTGCCGGTGCCCGTGCCGCCGGAGATCAAGATGTTCTTCTTCATCCGCACGCACAGTTCCAAAAACTCTTTGGCGGCGGGCGACAGACTGCCGAAGCGGAGCAGGTCGTCGAGCGTGAGCGTCTCGCGCGAGAACTTGCGGATGGTAAGGTAGATGCGGCGCGAGGCCGTGGGGATGACCGCGTGAACGCGCGAGCCGTTGGGCAGCCGGGCATCGAGCACCGGCCGGTCTTCGTTGATCTCGCGGCCGACCCACTGGGCCACGTTGTGGATGGCCGACAAGAGCGCGTCGTCGCTGGAAAAGCGGGCCGCCGTCAATTCCAGCCGCCCGCGGCGTTCGATGTAAATCTGGTCGTACCCGTTGACCATGATCTCGGTCACCGATTCGTCTTCCAGAAAGGGACCGATCGGGCCCAGAAAGTAGCTGACGCTGGCTTCGAAGATCGCTTGTCGGGACATGGCACTTACGCCGAAGGCTGAACGCCGTTCGCAGAGGCGGCCGTCAGCCTAACAGGGGCCGCCGGCTTGTCAACCTGTCGACCACCTAAGCCGCCGGCCAGGCCGGCTCTTGCCGCTCGATGTGGCTGCAGGGCCGCCTCGGCTAGTCGCCTTGGACGATCGCTTGACCATTGGTCCGGTCGCCCAAGCTGACGAAGGAACCGCCGCGAAAAACCTCTTCTCGATCGCGTGTCAAGCGACCTACGGGTCGGGCCAGCCGGTGGTTTGCCAGGATTGCCCGCTCCGGCTAGTCGATGAACGCCGCCAGCGAGCGCGAACGCGCGGGATATTGCAGCTTGGTCAGCGCTTTCGACTCGATCTGGCGTATCCGCTCGCGCGTCAGGTTGAAGATGCGGCCGATCTCTTCCAGCGTGTAGCAATAACCGTCGGCCAGCCCGTAACGCAGCCGCACCACCTCCCGCTCGCGGTGCGCCAACGAGGCCAACGCCTCGTCGAGCCGCCGGCGCAGGTCTTCGCGGGTCGTTTCCACCAGGGTGGCCGGTTCTCGATAATCGGCCACGAAATCGCCGAAGCTGCCGGCATCGTGCTCGTGCAGCGGTTGGTCGAGCGATAACGGCGTGGCAAGCATCCTCTCGACCTGCAGGGCCGTGGCGGTCTGCTCCAGCGACAGCCCGGCGGCCGCGGCGATCTCTTCGCGCGTCGGATTGCGGCCCAACTCCTGACGCAGCAGCGCCGACAGACGGCGGACCGAACGCATGGTCTCTTCCAGGTGCGAAGGCACCGGAATCGTATGGGCCTGCTCGGCGATGGCGCGGGTCACCGCCTGACGGATCCACCAGGTCGCGTAGGTGGAAAAGCGAAAGCCCCGTTGCGGCTCGAATTTGTCGACCGCCCGCATCAGTCCCGCGTTGCCTTCTTGAATCAGATCGAGCAACGACAGTCCGCGTCCCTGATAGTGCTTGGCGATGGAGACGACCAGCCGCAGATTGCTGGTACACAGCTCGGTCTTGGCCGCGGCATACTCGGCCTGCAAAGCAGTCAGCCGCGCAACGTGGGCCGACATCGTCGAGGAGCTTTCGCCGGTCACTTGCACCAAGAACCGCAGGGCGCAACGGATGGCTTGCAGCGCCGCCGGCGAGGCTTCGGGCGACGACTTGAGCGCGGCCAAGCGGTCCGACAGCCGGCCCATGCGTCGAGCGAGACTCATCAGCTTGTCGGCCAACGGTTGCAGCCGCGTGCCCCGCGGCCCCAGTTCTTCCATCAGCCGGGCGGCGCGCCGCCGGCGGGCCAGCAGGTTGCGCCAGGCCGACCGCCGCTGGCAGGCCGCGAGCCGCTTGTCCATCACGCGGCGGAATGTGGCATGGTTGAGGTGCAACAGGCACTCCAACGTGGCCAGGTTGGCCAGCAACGGACCGCGCAACTGGCGTTTGCGGTCGGCATCGGTCGCCAGCACGTCGAGCACGCGGTCCAGCCGTTCGCCGCCGTCGCGCACTTTGCGGAGCAGGGAAGCCATTTCGGCCAGCACCCAGTCGCTGCTCAACAAATCGCGGTAAAACCGCCGCCGCGTAAGAGCCACCCGTTCGGCCGCGGCCCTTTCTTCGGCGCGCGTCAACAGCGGCCGGCCGCCGATTTGCGACAGATAGAGGCGCATCGGATCGGCCATGCCTGTTGCGGCGTGCCGCGGCAAAGCGTCGATCTGTGCGTCGGGCGCCGCGGTAAGCTCGCGGGCATCGTGGCGCAGCGCCCCTGCGGAAAGCGGCAGCGCGAAAGAAGACTGGCACTCTGTGAGAGGGTCGCCGACGTTGGCCGGTGGAAGCATAAGCCGAGTAATCCGATTGTCGTGCCGCCTGGTCGCTCAGCCTCGATCGCTTCTACGCCGGCATGGCCCAGCGGCGCAGCGAAGCTTTTGGCCATGACGACGGCCAGACGGAGGGAAGCTGTGCGTGCCCGTCGCGGCACAATCTGTGGAGTGATGTCGCGGATGAATGGAATTGCCCCGCGGAGAGGCCGCGTCCTGCCGCCTGTATTGAACCTAGAAGCGTCTTACAACCGGCACAACCCCCCTAAGCGTTATGTCGCTTCTTAATTTTCAATCCGCCTAAACAAGAGAAACGGAATGGCCGTGGCTTGAGCAGAGCCTAAGCGATGCCCCGATGGTAGCGCATCGGGGCATCGCTTAGGCTCTGCCCCAGCCACCGCATTTTGTCAGCGATGACGGGCCCATTTGGGGTCGCGCGACGTAGATCGCCGGACGCAACGGGCACGGTCACTGTCCGGCCGACGAAAGCAAGGCGTCCTTGAGTGGACCGATCCAGGCCTCGCGGTGGGGATCGTAGACGCCGAAACCGGAACAGAATTCCCAATAGGCAAAGCCGATCTTACGCTTCAGGGCTTCGTCGGCGACGAATCGCGACCAGCGAGCTCGGGAGTCGAGATCGGCCTTGCCGTAGGCGCCAAACTCGCCCAAGAAGACGGGGAGGCGGTGCTTGACGCCGTAAGCGATGGCCGCGTTCAGGTCGCGGCGAATGGCCGTTTGCTCCTCCTTGGTGCCGGTCCATTTCGTGCCCAGCCACTCTTGCGCTTGTGGGCCGGCCCAGGTGGCGCCCTGGTGCGTGAAGTGAAACGGGCTGTAGTAATGCACGGTAACGACCAATTGGCGGTCGTCCGGCGGCAACTCCAGCAGCGGCAGCTCTTTGATGCTGTTGGCGCCCACCGGACCAACGACGATCTGCCGCCTCGGATTGCTGCCGCGAATGACGCCGATCGCCTCCGCCGCCAGCCGGTTCCACTTCTCGGCCGTCAGCTTCTCGATCGGCTCGTTCAAGAGCTCGAAAGCCAGTTCCGGCGGCTGGTCGCGATAACGCTCGGCGATCTGTCGCCAGAGTGCCAGGAACCGCTCGCGGTGGGCGTCCGGCAGTTTCATGATCTCGTCGTAGTGATGGATGTTGACGATCGCCCGCAGTCCGCGGCGCAACGACTGTTCGATGGCCCAATCGACTCGCCTGGCAAACTCGGCCTCGATGCGAAACGGCGCCGCCTGCTGGGCATGGTTCGACCAGCGGACCGGTATGCGGACCGAGTCGAAGCCGGCCCGCCGAATCGCCTCGAAATACGCTTCCTTCAGCGTCACGCCCCATTCACCTTCGTGGGGCGCTTCGAGCGCGTTGCCCAGGTTCACGCCGCGTCCAAAGACGGGCTTCAACTGCACAAAGAACGGATCGCTTTCGTACTCCTGCGACTGCGCGTCGAAGCGGACTGCCCGGATCGTCTCGACAAAAAAGTGGTAGGCGCGGCCGGGCCGATCGAGCAGCACCTCGAAGGAGACGATGTTCTTCAGGTCGAGCGGATGGCCGGGATCACCGTGCCAGACACCGAAGGGAACGACGACGGTGGCCTTGCCGTGCGGCGGCGCGGTGGCCGATTCGACGTTGCAGTGATTCCGCCCGTCGGCGCCGGGATTGTTGACGCTCAGCAACACGCGGACCGACACGTCCTGCGGGTTGCGAACGTCCATCTCGACCCCGTCGAAGCCTGAGAGATTCCATTTTCCCTCGCGCGGCTCGATGTAAATGCCGGGATACGCGGCGTCGGCGTCGGTCGTAACCTCCAGCACAGGCCCGGCACCGTTGCGTTTGATCTCGGCCTTGGCCTGCGCAGGCCGCAACGTGACGGCCTGCTGGTCGCGAAAATCGACCAGCGCTCGCGGACCTGGCGGCGGTTCGGCGGCGGGACTGACGTCGCTCATCGCCAGGGCGCCAATGCTGACGGCGACGGTTGACAGCAAACGGGACGAGAGGGGTAGAGTTCGCATGGGATTAATGCAGAACGGGCAAGGGATCTGACGGCAAGTCGATGAGCTTGACAACGATTTGTTTCCCGACCGCGCCGGCATAGCGTTGCAGCGTTGTCATCGTCGGATTGCCATGCACGCCGGTTTCCAACTTGCTGATCGCTCCGCGGTCCATGCCTGTTCGCTCAGCGACGTCCGCGAGGCTAAGTCCAGCATCTTCACGCGCCTTGCGCAGTGCGGAAATTGTTTGCAGCAACTCCACATAGTCTTCCAACGGCACTGGGTCGCTGTATTCGCCGCTGGCCACCAACTGCTCCAACGTGGGCTTGTCCCGCTGTGCCTGCGCACGAATCGCCTCGATCCGCGCTTTTTGCTCGGGAGTGCGTTCGATCTTCATTTGACGTCTGCGGATAGGCATCGCAATTCTCAACGCGGTTCGGGTACGTCGTAGGCCGTAATCGGGTACGCGATGAGCGGTGAATCGCTCACACGCTCCCAAATCACCGCCAGATGTCGTCCCGTCGTCGTATATCCAAATGTCGTCGGATTACCACTGGATCTGCTTTCGACCGTTGGATTTCGCGGGTTGTGCAGCACGTCTTCAACTTCATCCTTCGTCACACCGTGTTCGGCAATATGCTGCACGTTTCCTTGCGGCTCGTCGTCCAAGTCCCAGATGATGTCGATCAGCACAGTGGTGGCTCCAACTCTGTTGAAATATATTGCAGCAGCCGCCTAGAGGCAAGGGAGCGCGTTTGGAAAGCCGATCGCCAGACCAAGCCGTCTTTTGCCGCCTCCACGATTGGACGTATGATGCACACATGAAGCTCATCAAGGTCTCGGCGGCGGTGCTGAACCAGACGCCGCTCGATTGGGAAGGAAACAAGGCCCGCATCCTGGCCGCCCTCGAGGCCGCGCGGTCCGCGGGCGTCTCGCTCGTCTGCCTGCCGGAGCTGTGCATCACCGGCTATGGCTGCGAAGACGCCTTCCTGTCGCCGGGCTTGCAGAGCATGGCTTTGCGGGTGCTGGGCGAAATCGTGCCCCAAACGCGCGGCATGATCGTGTCGATCGGCCTGCCGCTGCTTTATCATCACGGACTGTTCGACGTGGCCTGCCTGGCGGCCGACGGACAGATTCTCGGTTTCACCGCCAAGCGCTTTCTGGCGGGCGACGGAATTCACTACGAGCCGCGATGGTTCAAGCCCTGGCCCGCCGGGCACCGCGGCCAGGTCTCCGTGCTCGGCCGCGACTATCCGCTGGGCGACATTCATTACAACTGCGGCGGACTGAAAATCGGCTTTGAGATTTGCGAAGATGCCTGGGTCGCCAATCGGCCCGGCAGCGAGCTGGCGCTGCGCGGCGTCGACGTCATCTTCAACCCCAGCGCCAGCCATTTCGCCTTCGGCAAGGCCGAAATCCGCCACCGCTTCGTGCTGGAAGGGTCACGGGCATTCGGCGTCAGCTACCTTTACTCAAACCTGCTGGGCAACGAAGCGGGCCGCGCGATCTACGACGGCGGCGCTCTCATCGCGTCCGGCGGAAAGCTGCTGGCGGCCGGACCGCGGTTCTCCTTCGCCGACTTTCAGTTGACCAACGCCCTGATCGACGTCGATGCCACGCGGATGGCCCAGTCTCGCACCGGCAGCTTTTCGCCCAGCGTCGAAAGCGAAGTCGACTGCGTCCGCGCCGCGTTCGACTTTCCCACGCTCGTGCCCGAAGTCGAAGCCGCGACGGTGGCGGGCTGGGAAAAAGGCCCCCACGTCAAAGAAGAGGAGTTCGCCTGTGCCATCAGTCTCGGATTGTTCGATTATTTGCGCAAGAGCCGCTCGTGCGGCTATGTGGTGTCATTGTCCGGCGGGGTCGATTCGGCCACCGTGGCATGCCTGGCGGCGATGGGCGTGGAGTTCGGCGTGCGAGAGCTGGGTCTCGACGGCCTTCTTCGCAAGCTGCCTTACTTGCCGCGCGGCCGCGAGGTCCGCTCGGCGGCCGATCTGGTCCGCGTGCTGCTGGCATGCGTCTATCAATCGACGTGCAACAGCTCGCAGGCCACGCGCGACGCCGCCCGCGGCGTGGCCGAAGCGATCGGCGCCGAGTTTTTGGAGTGGGACGTGGACGACCTGGTGCGGCAATACACAGCCATCGTCTCGCGTGCGATCGGGCGGCAGCTCGACTGGCAGTGCGACGATCTGGCGCTGCAAAACATCCAGGCCCGCGCGCGAGCACCGGGCGTGTGGCTGTTGGCCAATCTGCGCGGGGCGCTGTTGCTCTCGACCAGCAACCGCTCGGAAGCGGCCGTCGGTTATGCCACGATGGACGGCGACACCAGCGGCGGGCTAAGTCCGATTGCCGGCATCGACAAAGCCTTTCTGCTCCGCTGGCTGGTCTGGCTGGAGAAGCACGGCCCCGAGGGGCTGCGGCCGGTTCCGGCGTTGGCGGCCGTCAATTGCCAGGCGCCGACGGCCGAGCTGCGGCCGTTGGAACGCTGCCAGACCGACGAGCAGGACCTGATGCCTTACGCCTTGCTCGACGAGATCGAGCGGGCGGCGATCCGCGACAAGTACACGCCGCTGGAAGTTCTGTTGCGGGTGCGGACGCGGTTCACGCAATACACGATCGAGCAGCTTGGCTTGTGGGTCGAGCGTTTCTTTCGACTTTGGTGCCGCAACCAGTGGAAGCGCGAGCGTTACGCGCCGTCGTTCCATGTCGACGACGAGAACCTCGATCCAAAAACCTGGTGTCGTTTTCCGATTTTGTCCGGCGGCTACGAGCGCGAGCTGACCGAGCTGCGGGACTATGTCAAGGGCGAGCGGGAGGCGTAACTTATGCAACTCGACGACGAAGTCTGCCTCTGTTTTCACGTCACGAAGCGCAAGGTGGTGAACTTTTTGCGGGTCGAAAAACCGCGGCGGCCGGGCCAGTTGAGCGAGTGCTTCGGAGCGGGCACCGGCTGCGGCTGGTGCCGGAATTATCTCAGACGGCTGTTTGAGGAGGCGGTGCAAGGCGGCGTGACGGACGAGCACGATCCAACTCCGGAAGAATACGCCCGCCAGCGGTCGGCCTATGTCCATGCCGGACACGGCACCCCGCCGCCTGGTGCTACGCCCGTCGACGAAACAGAATAGTTCAGAAACCGTCCGTGATCCGTTCGCCACCCGCTTTCGTCGCCAGGGCCTGCAGGGTCTTGACCGGTATCGTCGAGCGCAGGCTGGAAGTGTGCCCATCGCCAAAAACGGCGGCACAAGTACCGCCGTGACGGCTGCGAATGCCTCCCTTCGTCGGCGACATGAGACCATTGCGAAGAGTGCCAAACGGCACGTCGCGAGGCTCCATCCATTGGATTCCAGCCCCGGCCGCTTCCACCACCGTGACCGTGTTGGAAGTGCCATCGCGGATCTCCTCGAATTTTGATCCGTGGTCCGCAGCCAGAATCGTTCCCGGTCCGTCGATCGCCGCATAACTCGTCTCGCCCGGCTTTGCCAGATCATCGCTGGGGCACCGACTACCCGCAATTGATCCATTTCCTCAGCGGTCCAAGGACTGTCGTCATAGTCCGGCTCAGCAAGCCGCTGGTAGGTGTCGGCCCGCAACAGTACGCATTGGTTCCCGTCTTCAACAACGCGGACGGGCAATCCGTCTCGAATCGAATTTCGCTGCTCTTCGGTCAGCTCGATCATTGCGATTTTCCTCTCGTTAGTTGCCCTGCCTCTCGCCGTTCGCTAAAGTGGCCACAAGCGCCCACCGAAATCATGCCCGCCTAATCGCACCTTATGCCACAGGTGCGCATCTTTCAAGAGAACGAACGATGAGCGCAACTGAAGACCCTATCGTCCGCAGCGGCCGCCGCGAGGCGCTGGCCGCGCTGGTCATTTGGCTGGCCGCCATGACCTACACGGTCGGCTATTGCTACCTATTCGGCTACCGGAGCGGTCCGGCGAGCATGAAGCTGATTTGGGGCGTGCCCGACTGGGTGCTGTGGGGTGTCGTGGCGCCGTGGACCGCGTGTACGATCGCCGCCGGCGTGCTGGCGTTCGCCTTCATGGCCGACGCCGACTTGGGCGAAGAACGTGCGGAGTCCGACGATCTGTTCGCGCCCGCGGAGCAGACGGATGAGTGAAAGCTCCGGAAATGCCGGCACCTTGGCCGCCATCCTGCTCTTTGTGGCCGCCTCCGTCTGGTTGGGAACGCTGGCCCAACGCATCGTCGAGCGCGGCTCGTTCCTGCGCGGCTACTTTCTCGGCAATCGCGGACTGGGAGCCTGGGCCTTGGCGCTGACGGCCACCGTGCAGAGCGGCGGCACGTTCATGGGGTTTCCGTCGCTGGTCTATTCGCACGGCTGGGCGCTGGCCCTGTGGATCGCCAGTTACATGGTGGTGCCGATCACGGGCTTCGCCGTCGTCGGCAAACGTATGGCGCATCTTTCCCGCCGGACCGGAGCCATCACCGTGCCCGACCTGTTCCGCGAACGCTTCGCCAGCCCCAGCCTGGGCCTGCTCAGCCTGACGCTGGTTCTGTTTTTCATGTGCTTTCTGATGGTGGCCCAGTTCAAGGCCGGCGCGATCGTGCTCAAGGTCGCCTGGCCTGGGTCTGGGGCACTCACGCTCGACGAGACGCAGGAGGGCCAACTCGATTTTTATTACTACCTGGGGCTGAGCATTTTCGCCCTGACGGTGGTCGGCTACACGGTGATCGGGGGGTTTCTGGCCGCGGTCTGGACCGACCTGTTTCAAAGCGTGATGATGCTGATCGGCGTGCTGATTCTCCTGCCGCTGGTCGTTTCGGCCGCCGGCGGACTGGAGCACGCTTCGCAGGCGGCGGTCGAGCAGACCGGCCCCGGCTTTTTGCTGCCCACGGGTTATTCGGCCGACGGGCGGGTGTTTATGCCTTTGGGGCTCGCCGTGTCGGTCTTTTTCGTCTGGGTCTTTGCGGGCGTGGGCTCGCCGGCCGGCATCGTGCGGATCATGGCCAGCAAAAACACCGAGACGGTCCGCAAATCGGTGTTCTTGCTGGCCGCTTACAACATGCTCATCTACCTGCCGCTGATTGTGATCTGCGTCTGCGGCCGGGCGATCATTCCGAATCTGCAGGCGACCGACGAGATCATTCCGCGGTTGGCCTTGCACACGACCAGTCACTTGAGCGGCGGCTCGCTCTTGGCCGGGCTGATCCTGACGGCCCCCTTCGGCGCGGTGATGGCCACGGTCAGCTCGTTTCTGGTGGTGATTGCCTCGGGCCTGGTACGCGACTTCTATCAGCGGCTGATCCGGCCGCAAGCCTCGATGCACGAAATCAAACGGCTGACCTACGCGGCGATGATCGGCGTGGGGATCATGGCCTTCGTGGCGAACCTGAATCCCGTGCAGTATTTGCAGGCGCTGGTGGTGTTCAGCGGCAGCGGCGCGGCGTCGGCCTTTGCAGTGCCCGCGGTGATGGCGGCCTATTGGCGGCGTGCGACGGCCGCCGGCGTGATGGCGGCGATGCTGCTCGGCGCCGGGACGGTCGTCGCCTTATACGTGATCGGCTTCAATCTGCCCGATCCAATGATCGGACAAAGCACGCGCTTTCGGCCTTATTATCTGTTCGGCCTGGAGCCGATCGTGTGGGGCCTGGCGGGGTCGCTGTCGTCGGGCGTGATCGTCAGCCTGCTCACCTCACCGCCGCCGGTCGACGTGGTCTCGCGTTTGTTCGACCGGGCTTAGTTAGTGCTCTGTCGGGGCATCGCTTGGCCGCAGAGCGTGTCCTCAAACCGGGCCCGTCCTGGCCAAGCTCTGCCCCAGCCACCGCCGCTGCTTCGCGATGCCCCGATTTGACGGATGCCAAAACCTGACCTATGAATTTCAATGGACAACGTTGAGGCACACACATCGAAGACGCAAGGGCACAAGCGATGGCAAACGGCAACAGTAAATCGGAAACAGGGGCGATTTTTCAACTCGATCTCGATTGGCAGCGGCAGCGCGAGACGTTTCTCGACTGGGGCCGCGAACCGCGGGCACTGTCGGTGATCGACGTCGCGGTCACGTCGCTTTTTTTCCTCTTCACCTGGGGCGCCGCCCTCTGGCTGGGGCACGGCGACCGGAGCGTCGGCGCGGCGGCCATCGCCATCGTCGTTCTGTTCTCGTTTCGCTCGCGCGCGTTCGAGTCGGCCTACCGGGCCTATTTGCATACCAGAAGCCGGTTGGCCCAACTCTTGGCTGCCCGCTAACGCCAAAAGCTCTCGGCCGCAACGGCGAGATCAAGTCAAGATGGACGGTCGGGCACTCGCCATCGCATCCCACCGACTTGACTCGGCCAGACCGATCGCGTTAGCGTATCCGCGGATGAGATACATGACCAACGCCACCCCATCGCCGCAGCCCGCCGCCAACGCGCCCATCGTCGCGCTCGACGGTCTGGCGATGACCTACCGCGGCGAGGTGCCGGCGCTCGATCATGTGAGCCTGACCGTCAACGAAGGCGAGTTCGTCTCGCTCGTCGGTCCTTCGGGCTGCGGCAAATCGACGTTGCTGCGAATCGTAGCCGGCCTGGTCGCGCCGACCCAAGGCCGGGCATGGGTGGCTGGCGCACCGCCGCGTGCGGCCCGCCGCCGCGTGCGGCTCTCGTTCGTCTTTCAGGACGCGACGTTGCTGCCGTGGCGAAGCGCCGAGCGCAACGTGACCCTGCCCTTGGAAATCGGCGGCATGGCGGCTGCCGAGCGGGCCGACCGTGCGCGTGCGACGTTGGCAATGGTCGGCTTGGCCGAGTTCGCCGCTCGCCGGCCTCGCGAGCTTTCGGGCGGAATGCGGATGCGCGTGTCGCTGGCCCGAGCGCTCGTTGTCGACCCGCAACTCATGCTGCTCGACGAACCGTTCGGCGCACTCGACGATCTCACGCGGCAGGCACTGAACGAAGAGCTGCTGCGGCTCTGGCAACGGCGCGGCTGGACCGCGCTGTTCGTGACGCACAATATCGCCGAAGCCGCCTTTCTCAGCACGCGGATCGTCGTGCTCAGCCCGCGGCCCGGCACGATCGTCGCCGATGTTTGCACTCCGTTCGGTCGCGACCGGGACGCGGAACTGCGGGCCGCCCCCGAATTCGCCCGCTTCGTCGGCCAGATCGCCCAAGTTCTGCGGAAGGAACGCTCGTGAGGCGATCGGCCCGATGGCTCGTGGAGTTTGCCGCGCCGCCTGCGGCGCTGTTCATCGTGGTCGTGGCCGTCTGGCACACGTCGGTGGTCGCGCTGGGCATCAAGCGAAATGTGCTGCCGCTGCCGTCGCAGGTGCTCCAAGCGGGTTGGGAGCGGCGCGAGGCCTTGCTGTCGGCGGCCATGATGACGGGCGCCGGCGCGGCGGCCGGTTTCGCGCTGAGCCTCGCCTGCGGTTTCGTGATTGCCTGTTTGTTCTCGCAATCACGCGTGGTCGAACGGAGCATTTATCCCTACGCCATCTTTTTGCAAACGGTACCGATCGTGGCCGTTGCCCCCCTGATTGTGGCCTGGTTCGGCTACGGGTTTCGCAGCGTGGTGGTGGTGGCCTTCATCATCAGCCTGTTTCCCGTGATCACAAACGCCACGGCGGGCCTCACGCAGATCGACCGCAATCTTTTGGAGCTGTTCGAGCTCGCCGGGGCGACGCGCCGGCAGGTGCTCGTCAAGCTGCGGCTGCCAAGCAGCGTGCCGCACCTCGTGACGGGGGCGCGGATTTCGGCCGGGCTATCGGTGGTCGGGGCCATCGTGGGCGAGATTTTTGCCGGCAGCGGCGCGCGTTGGTCGGGCCTCGGCTACCTGATCCAGCAGACGACCGGCTTTCAGAAGACCGGCGAGCTGTTCGCCGCCGTGCTCACCTCCGCGGCGCTGGGCATGGTGATTTTCGGCAGCGTCAGTGCGCTGGGCTCGTTGATCATGAGGTTCTGGCGGGCCTAGCTTGACGCCCAACGGTGCATGCCTACGATTTGGATGGCGACATGCTCTGTCTGCAGACGGAGCCTGCCTGCTGACCGAAAGGACGACCAACGCACGTGCGCGACGAGTTTGCCCGACTCGACGAACTGACCCCGCGAGACCTCGAAAACATCGAGCGCACGACGCGCGAGGTGGGTGATTACCTATTCGCCCATCTCGAGGGCCGCCGGGCCAGCGTTTTCGAGCGGCGTTGGTGGGACGATCGCGTCATGGCCTGGGCCCTGCGCGACGAATCGGTGAAGGTGCAGATGTTCCGCTTCATCGACGTGCTGCCGATGCTCAACAGCACCGCCGCGGTCGTGGGGCACCTGCACGAATACTTCCACGAAGTCGAACGGCATTTGCCCGGCGCGGTCCGGTTGGCGTTGGCCGCGGCCACGCCCGACTCGCTGATGGGCCGGGCCATGGCCATCGCCGCCCGACGAAACGCGATGGGACACGCGCGGCGGTTCATCGCCGGCGCCAACACGGCCGAGGTTCTCGCCGCCGCCATGCGCGAGCGCAAACTCCGCCGCGCCTTTACGCTCGATATCTTGGGCGAAGCCGTGACGAGCGAAGTCGAGGCCGACCGCTATTGGCGGCTCTACCTCGACCTGATCGAACAGATCAGCCCCACGGTCAACGCCTGGCGTGAAGAGCCGCAGATCGATCGCGCAGGACTCAGCGAGCTGCCGCGGGTAAACCTGTCGATCAAGCTCTCGGCGCTCGACAGCCGCTTCGACCCGATCGACCCGGAGGGAACGATGCAGCGGGTCGGCCGCCGCTTGCGTCCGCTGTTGCGACTGGCCCGCGAGCATCATGCCCACATCCACGTCGATATGGAGTCGTATCAGACCAAGGCGCTCACGCTCCGTATCTTTCGCGAAATCTTGATGGAGCCGGAGTTCCGCGATTGGCCGCACGTGGGCATCGTCATTCAGGCGTATCTGCGCGATGCGGCCGACGACCTTGTGTCGCTCGGCAAGTGGGCGCGCGAGCGCGGCACGCCCGTGTGGGTGCGGCTGGTCAAAGGAGCTTATTGGGACTACGAGACGATCCATGCCCAGTCGGTCGGCTGGCCGCTGCCGGTCTGGCAGGAGAAATGGCAGTCGGACGCCAACTTCGAGCAGCTTACGCGATACCTGCTCATGCACCGCGACGTGCTCAAGACCGCGCTGGGGAGCCACAACCTCCGCTCGCTGGCGCACGGCATCGCGGTGGCCCGGCACCTCGGCCTCTCGCCCAGCGCCTTCGAGCTGCAGATGCTCTACGGCATGGGCGACCAGGAAAAGCAAGCGCTGGTCGATCTCGGCCATCGCATGCGGATTTACATGCCTTACGGCGAGCTGATTCCGGGCATGGCTTATCTCGTGCGCCGGCTGTTGGAAAACACGTCAAACGATTCCTTCCTCAGGGCGAGTTTTGCCGAAGAGATTTCGCCGGAGAGACTCCTTATGAACCCGCTTGAACATCGTTCGGAAAAAACCGTAGGCATCTCGCTCCGCGAGATGAATCCCCACGCGGAGCGTGAGGCCTACGGTACGTTCTCCAATGAACCCACGGCCGACTTTGCCCGTGAGGAAAACCGCCAGGCGATGCAAGCCGCGCTTGCGCAGGTTGGCGAGCAGCTCGGCCGCCACTGTCCGCTTTGGATCGCCGGCCGGCCGGTAGACACCGGCGACCGGCTGACGTCGATCGATCCCTCGCATGGCGAGCGCGTCGTCGGCACCAGTGCCGCCGCTTCGGCCGAACATGTCGACCAGGCCGTCGCCGCGGCCAAAGGCGCCTTGGCCGAGTGGAACGGCCTGGGGGTCGAGGCCCGTGCGGACTTTTTGCGTCGCGCCGCCGAGGTGCTCAGGCGTCGGCGTTTCGAGCTGGCCGCCTGGGAAGTCTACGAGTGCGGCAAAGGCTGGCGCGAGTCCGACGCCGACATTTGCGAGGCCATCGACTTTTGCGAGTTCTATGCGCGTGAGGCGATGTTTCTGCAAGGCGCTGGAGGATGGCCTTCCCAGGCCGTCCCGGAAATCGAAGGACCAACGGCACGGCCTGGGAAGGCCATCCTCCATGGCGTCGATGTGCCCGGCGAGGAAAACCGCTTCACCTATCTTCCCCGCGGCGTGACCGGCGTGATCGCGCCCTGGAACTTTCCCTTGGCAATTCTGACCGGCATGACCACGGCGGCCTTGGTCACCGGTAATACCGTGGTAATGAAGCCGGCCGAACAATCGCCGGTCATCGCCGCCAAGCTCATGGAGACCTTCGACGAAGTCGGCCTGCCGAAGGGCGTGCTCAACTATCTGCCCGGCACGGGCGAGGTGGCCGGCGCGCGGCTGGTCGAACATCCCGACACGGCGCTGATCGCCTTTACCGGCTCGCGCAGCGTGGGCCTGGCGATCAACCGCCGGGCGGCGGAAGTTTCGGCTGCCGGCATCGGCTACGTGAAGCGGGTGATCGCGGAAATGGGCGGAAAGAACGCCATCCTTATCGACGACGACGCCGATCTCGACGAGGCCGTGATGGCCGTGGTCAAAAGCGCGTTCGGCTATCAGGGTCAGAAATGCTCGGCCTGTTCGCGGGTGATCGTGCTGGCAGGCGTGCATGACGCCTTTGTCAATCGGCTGGTCGAGGCGACGCGCAGCTTGCAGGTCGGCCCGGCGGAGGATGCGGCCACCAGCGTCGGGCCGGTGATCGACGCCGACGCCCAGGCCCGCGTCCGCGACTACATCGACGTCGGCCGGCGCGAGGCCCGCGAGCTCCTGGCGGTCGACGTCGGCGCGTTGGCGGAACAAGGCTTCTTCGTCGGGCCACATATCTTCGCCGACGTGCATTCCGATTCGCGATTGGCACAAGAAGAGATCTTCGGCCCGGTGTTGGCCGTGATCCGTGCCCGCGATCTCGACGAGGCGTTCGCCATCTTCAACGGCACGCCCTACGCGTTGACCGGCGGCATCTTTTCTCGCAGCCCTGCGCATCTCGATCGTGCCCGGCGCGAGTTGATGGTCGGCAATCTCTATCTCAACCGCGGCATCACGGGCGCGCTGGTGGGGCGGCAGCCGTTCGGCGGGTTCAAAATGTCGGGCATCGGCAGCAAGGCCGGCGGGCACGACTACCTCTTGCAGTTCGTGATTCCGCGCACGATCACCGAGAACACCATGCGCCGCGGCTTCGCCCCGCCCGCCGCCGGCCCCGCCGGACCGCAAAGCGGAGAATGATTGCTCCGCGCCTCCGCGCCCGATGTACTGGCTTCGACCGCCGAAAACCGCTAACATATCAAGCGGCGCTGATGCCTTCGCGCGAGCGAGGGATGCACGCCTTCGCCACAAACGGGTATGCCATGCTCAACATCCTCGGTTCCCGCCGGAATCTCTGTGGGGGTCTCACGCGCCGCGATTGGCTGCGCGTGGGCGGCCTCGGCCTGGCAGGACTGACCTTGCCAGACGTGTTGCGGCTGCAAGACGCCTCGGCCGAGACGGCGGCCACGCGCGGCGGCACGTTCGGCAAAGCCAAGAGCATTATTCTCGTCCATCTCTACGGCTCTCCCAGCCAACTGGAGACCTTCGACCCCAAGCCGAACGCGCCGGTCGAAATCCGCGGCGAGCTGAACCACATCGCCTCGAACGTGCCGGGGCTCGACGTCTGCGAGCTGTTGCCCAAGTCGGCCCAGGTGATGGACCGCTGCGCGGTCATTCGCTCGATGACCCACCCTTATCCGTTGCACGGCGTGGCGTTCGCCTTGACGGGCGTGCCCGCCATCGACGCGCCGATGGAGCTCAGTCCCCGCGATCCGCGGCATTGGCCGTTCTTCGGCTCGGTGGTCGATTACGTCGATTCGCACGCGCCGGGCAAGCCGCGCTCGACGGAGATTCCCGCCAACATCGCCTTGCCCTGGCACATGAGCACCCGCCGCGTGGGCGAGGTGCCGCGGGCGGGGCCGTACGCCGCGTTTCTGGGCGGCGAATACAACCCGGTCTGGACCGACTTCATCGGCCAGGCCACCCGCTCGCTCATCAAGACGCTCGGCCAGCAGACGTATACCGACAACGACCCGTACATCGGTGTCTCGTCCGACAGTTATTTTGTCGTCCCTTCGGCGACGAGCCTGGAGGGCGACATCACGCTCGACCGGCTCAACCGCCGCCGCTCGCTGGTCGAGCAGTTCGACCAGATGCGCAGCCACCTCACCGAGACGGCCAGCGGGCGGCAGTTGGACCGTTACCGCGAAATGACCTACGGACTTTTGCAATCGAGCCGGCTTCGCACCGCGCTCGACGTACGGCTGGAAGCGGCCGAGACGCGCGAGCTTTACGGCGACACGCTGTTCGGCATCGGCTGCCTGGCCGCCCGGCGGTTGGTGGAGGCGGGCGGGCGCGTGGTGACGCTGTTCTGGGACGAATACGGGCTGGCCGGCAGCGGCTGGGACACGCACTGGAACCATTATCCGCGGATGCGGCAGGAGTTGTGCCCCGGCTTCGACCAAGGCTGGCACGCTCTGGTGACCGATCTCGATCGCCGCGGCCTGCTGGATGAAGTGCTGGTCGTTTGCACCAGCGAGCACGGCCGCACGCCGCGAATCAACAAAGCCAACGGCGGCGGCCGCGATCACTGGTCGCGGGCCTATTCGACGGTGCTGGCCGGGGCCGGCGTCAAGCGCGGCCACGTGCTGGGCGCCACCGACAAGCACGGCGGCGACGTCGCTCAGCGGCCCGTCAGCCCCAAGGATCTGCTGGCCACGATGTACCATCTGCTGGGCATCGATCATCACCTCATCGTCCGCGACGCGCTCGGCCGCCCGCTGCCGTTGGTTGAAGGTGAGGTGGTCGGCGAGTTGCTCGTGTGACGGTCAGTTGATTGCTTGTCGGGCAACCGCGTTAACGGCTAAGATGGCTCGCCGCTTACGGATTTGGAACAGGCAGTTTATCGGAACCGCACAAATATGCACTCGCAAATCGTCGTCCTCGGCGGGGGGCCGGGCGGATATGCCGCCGCCTTCATGGCCGCCGACCTGGAAATGGAAGTCGCCTTGGTCGAGGCCGATTCGCGCCTCGGCGGCACTTGCCTGCTGCGCGGCTGCATTCCCTCGAAAGCCCTGCTGCACGTGGCCAAAATCGTCAGCGAGGCCCAGGAGTTGGCCGACTGGGGCATCGGGTTCGCCAAGCCAAACGTCAAAATCGAGGCCTTGCGTGCCCGCAAAGAAAGGGTCGTGCAGACGCTCACGGGCGGACTGAAGCAACTCGCCAAGCAACGCAAGGTGCGGGTCGTTCAAGCCAAAGGCGTCTTCGAAAACTCGCAGACGTTGCGGTTGGAAGGGGGCGATCCGGCAAGCCGCGACGGAGATAAGCTGACGTTCGAGCATTGCATTCTGGCCACCGGCAGTATCCCTGCGAAGATTCCCGCCTTCGACCTGAAGACCGACCGAGTCATGGATTCCAGCGATGCACTGGACTTGCCCGACCTGCCGGAAAGTCTGCTGGTGGTCGGTGGCGGCTACATCGGGCTGGAAATGGGCACGGTCTACGCCGAGCTGGGCAGCAAGGTCAGCGTGGTCGAACTGACGGCGGGCCTGTTGCCAGGCGCCGACCGCGACCTGGTGAAGCCCTTGCACAAGCGGCTGGAGAAGCGCTTTGCCGCAATCCATCTCAACACCAAGGTCAAATCGCTGGTCGAGAAAGGCAAGGCGATCGAGGTCACCTTCGAGACGGACGAAGGCGAACGCAAAGAACAATACAGCCGCGTGCTGGTTTCGGTCGGCCGCAAGCCGAACAGCGCGGGAATCGGCCTGGAGAAGACCGCGGTGAAAATGGACCAGCGCGGTTTCATACAGATCGACCGCCAGCAGCGGACGTCCGATCCGCACATCTTCGCCATCGGCGACGTGGCGGGCGAGCCGATGCTGGCCCACAAAGCGAGTCACGAAGGGAAGGTGGCGGCGGAGGTTATTCACGGCTCGAACGTCGCCTTTCAGCCGCTGGCCATTCCCGCGGTCGTCTTTACCGACCCGGAGATCGCCTGGGCCGGCCTGACCGAGGAGCAGGCCACGCGCGACGGCCGGCAAGTCGAGATTTCGCGTTACCCCTGGGCCGCCAGCGGACGCGCCGTGTCGCTGGGCCGCACGGAGGGACTGACCAAGCTCCTGCTCGATCCGGAAACGGAGCGCGTCTTAGGCGTCGGCATCGTCGGCCCCAATGCAGGCGATTTGATCAGCGAAGGCGTGGTGGCGATCGAAATGGGCTGCACGGCCCGCGATCTGGCCGAGGTCATCCATCCGCACCCCACGCTCAGCGAAACGCTTTGCTTTGCCGCCGAGGCACAGCTCGGCTTCGCGACGGAAATCTATAAGCCACGCAGATCGTGAGACTCTCTGACTCCGTGGCGTCGTCGGTCGCTGCACCAGGTGGGGGACGATCACCGATTCGTTGGCGATCTCCCCCAACCGCACGGCGAGCGAGCGTTTTCGTAACATCAAGCATCACTACCGGGCACCGTCGTCCGGATCGGCGAGCAATGCATTATTTCCCGCCAAGCGAGGAGAGAATGCCAATGGATCCGAACTATCGCGCGATGATCGCCTTTCTCCGCGGCCTGGGTACGCAACCGCGAGACCGATGAGCCGATCGAATTGTCCGGCGCCGAATCGATCCAAGTCCGCGGTGCGGCAGAAAAAAAACATATCCGGTTCCTTTGCAGCCGCCGACCGGGAGGTTAAAGTACACCACAGAGCCACGATGGGCTCGTTGCACATCCTTTGGCGTTGATCGCGCTGACTCTTGAATGGCGGAGCCTCGCATGTCGCTCGAAATTTCACCTCGCGAAACAGGCCAGACCGCCGACGGCATGATCGTCGTCGATGCCAGTGGCCATATCGAATCTGTTAATATCGCCGCAGCCGGCATTTTCGGCTACGCGCTGGCGGAGCTCCTGGGCCAGCCGCTGGGCGTGTTGCTGCCGGGCCTGGCCAGCAGCAGCTTTGCCAGCCGATTGACGCCCTACCTGCAGCCCCGCGACGGCGAAAACGCCCGGCGGCTCGAAGGACGCCGCAAGTCGGGCGGACCCGTCGAAGTCGAGCTGACCGCGGTCGAAAACCAGGTGGGCGACCGCCGCTGGTTCACGCTGCTCGTCCATCCGCTGCCTCCACAGCCGCACGCCGCCCTGGGCGACGACTGCGACCTGCTGGAAGTGCTGATGGACAACCTGCCGGAAGCGATCTATTTCAAGGATCTGGCCAGCCGCTTCATTCAGGTCAGCCGCTCGCTGGCCCGCCGCTTCGGCGTCGACGACCCGCAGCAGGCCCGCGGCAAGACCGATTTCGACTTCTTTGGGGAAGAGCACGCCCGGCAGGCATACGCAAACGAGCAAGAGATGATCGCCAGCGGCCGGCCGGTGATCGACATGGAAGAAAAGGAGACTTGGCCCGACGGCCGCGTGACCTGGGCCTCGACCACCAAGATGCCGCTGCGCGACCGCCGGGGCCGCGTCGTCGGCACGTTCGGCATCTCGCACGACATCACCGACCGCAAGCTTATGGAAAGCGAGCTGGAGCAGCTCACCCGCTTTCTCGATGAGGTGCTCGACGAGCTGCCGATCATGCTGTTTGTGAAAGACGCCGAGCACCTGCGGCTGGAACGGCTGAACAAGGCCGGCGAGCGGCTGCTGGGCTTCTCGCGCGAAGAGCTGCTTGGCAAGAGCGACTACGACTTGTTCCCCGCCGACGAAGCCGACTTTTTCGTGGCCAAAGACCGCGACGTGCTGCGGTCGCGGCGGATGCTCGATATTCCGGAAGAGGCGATCGAGACCCGCTTCGGCGAGCGGATTCTTCATACCCGCAAGATTCCGCTGTTCGACGAGCGGGGCCGGCCGACGTACCTGGTGGGCATTTCGGAAGACATCACGGCCGCCAAGCAGGCCGAAGAGGAGCTGCGCCGGGCCAAGCAGGCGGCCGAAGAGGCAAGCCGCGCCAAGAGCGAGTTTCTGGCGAACGTCAGCCATGAGATTCGCACGCCCATGAACGGCATCATCGGCATGACCGAGCTGGCGCTCGACACCGACCTCACCTCGCAGCAGCGCGAGTTCTTGAACATGGTCCGCGATTCGGCCGACGGCCTGCTCTCGGTGATCAACGACATCCTCGATTTCTCCAAGATCGAAGCCGGCAAGCTCGATCTCGAATCGCTGGCGTTTCCCCTCCGCGACACGCTGGGCGACACCATGAAAACGCTGGCCTTACGGGCACACCGCAAAGGGCTGGAGCTTGCCTGCCAGGTGTTGGCCGACGTGCCCGACGGACTGGTGGGCGACGCCGCGCGGCTGCGGCAGATTGTGGTCAACATCGTGGGCAACGCCATCAAGTTCACCGACGCGGGCGAGGTGGTGATGCGGGTGGAGCGCGAGGCGGCGACTGCGGACGGCACACGGACTCTGCCTGCTACTTTGGACGAAGTCGTGCTGCACTTCGCGGTCCGCGACACGGGCATCGGCATTTCGCCCGACAAGCAGCAGTCGATCTTCGCGCCCTTCGTGCAGGCCGATGGCTCAACCACGCGCCGCTTCGGCGGAACGGGGCTGGGTCTGGCCATCTCCGCCCGATTGGTCGAGTTGATGGGCGGGCGGATCTGGGTCGAGAGCGAACCGGGCCGCGGCAGCACGTTCCATTTCACCGCCCGATTTGCCGTCGCCAGCACGCCGCTGGGGAGCGCGACGCCCGCCAGCCCGGTCGACCTGCAAGACTTGCGGGTGCTGGTGGTGGATGACAACACCACCAACCGCCGCATCTTGGAAGAGATGTTGCGCAACTGGCACATGCGGCCGACGGTGGTGGCCAGTGCCGACGAGGCGCTGGGCGAAATGGAACGGGCCTGCGCAGCGGGCGAACCGTATCCGCTGGTGTTGCTCGACGCCTTGATGCCCGACGTCGATGGTTATGAGCTGGCGCGCCGGATCAACGACGACCTGAAGTACGCCGGGGCGACGATCATGATGTTGTCGTCGTCCGATCCGCTTTCGCGCGACCAGCAGCCGCGGCTGGCGGCGTCGCTGATGAAGCCGATCAAGCAATCGGAGCTGTTCGATGCGATCATGACCTCGCTGGGCGTGTCGTTGCGTCAAGAGGAGAAGCCCGCCAGCATTGCCGCACCGGCCGCCCGGCGGCTGCGGATTCTGCTGGCGGAAGACAACGCCGTCAATCAGAAGTTCGTCAGGCACGTGTTGGAAAAACGAGGTCACGACGTCGAGGTTGTCTCGAACGGCCGCGCCGCCCTATCGGCGATCGAAACGGGTTGCTTCGACCTGGTATTGATGGACGTGCAGATGCCGGAGCTGAGCGGCTTCGAGGCCACTGCCGAGATTCGCCGGCGCGAACGGGCCGGGGGCGGCCGTCTGCCGATCATCGCCATGACCGCCCACGCCATGAAGGGCGACCGCGAGCGCTGCCTGGCGGCCGGCATGGACGAGTACATCTCCAAACCGATCCAGGCCGGCCGGCTGCTGGAGCTTGTCGAGTGTGCGACCGCGGGCGATGCGTGTTGCCGGCGCGGCACGCCGTCGGACGAGGCCCCTTGCTTCGATGCGCGGCACGCGCTGGCACGTGTGGCAGGCGATGAAGAACTGTTGCAAGAGTTGATTCGCGCCTTCGTCGACGAGTGGCCTCGCTGGCGTGCAGCGCTCGACGCCGCGGCTGCCAGCGGCGACTGGGAACAGGTGCGTCGCTTGGGTCACACCGTCAAGGGCGCGCTGGGGCACTTCGGCCTCGCCACCGCCCAAGACGCCGCTTCTCGGCTGGAGGCGCTCACCGACGACTGCGATGCCGTCGAGGCCGGCCAGGCGTGCGCCTCGCTGGTCGCTGACGTGGAGCATGTCCTGCCGCAGCTCGAAGCGCTGGACCGCAGCCTGACCTAGCGCAGGCAATTGAGCTTCGCTACGAAACCTGTTTCAATAGACGGATGAGTTCATCACTGTTCGAGGCGGCTGAAGCGGCCAATCGGCGGAACGCCGAGCCGCTGGCGGCCCGCATGCGGCCGCGGTCGCTCGCCGAGTTCGCCGGCCAGCAGCACTTCTTGGGCAAAGGGAAGCTGCTGCGACGGCTGTTGAAAGCCGACCGCCTCGGCTCGGTCATTTTCTACGGGCCGCCCGGCACCGGCAAAACGACGCTGGCGCGGTTGCTGGCCCACGAAAGCCGCAGTCATTATCAGCAACTCAACGCCGTCACCAGCGGGGTCAAGGATCTGCGCGACGTCATCGACGCGGCCCGCGACCGGCTGGCGGCCAGGGGGCAGAAAACGCTGCTCTTCGTCGATGAGATCCATCGCTTCAACCGGGCACAGCAAGACGTGCTATTGCCGGACGTCGAAGACGGCTCGATCGTACTGGTCGGCGCCACCACGCAAAACCCCTTTTTCGCCATCAACAGCGCGCTGGTCAGCCGCAGCCGAATCTTTCAGTTCCAACCGCTGTCGAACGACGATATCAAGACGGTCGTCCGCCGGGCACTGGCCGATGGCGAGCGGGGGCTGGGGGGCGAAGACGTGCGCATGGAGGAAAACGCGCTCGATTTTCTGGCCGAGGTGAGTGACGGCGATGCCCGGCGTGCGTTGGCGGCGCTGGAGGTCGGCGTCTTGTCGAGCGACGAGCGGCCGCTGGTGTTCACTCGGGCGCTGGCCGCGGAATCGGTGCAACGCAAGGCGATCGAGTACGACGCCACGGGCGACGCCCACTACGATGCCGCCAGCGCGTTGATCAAGAGCATCCGCGGCAGCGACCCCGACGCGGCCCTCTATTGGCTGGCCCGCATGCTCGAGTCGGGCGAAGATGTTCGGTTTCTTGCCCGGCGGATTGTGATTGCCGCCAGCGAAGACATCGGCAACGCCGATCCGCAGGCCCTGTTGCTGGCCGTGGCCGCGATGCAGGCCTGCGAGTTCGTCGGGCTGCCGGAGTGCCAATTGCCGCTGGCTCAGGCCGTGACGTATCTGGCTTGCGCACCCAAATCGAACGCGGCCACGGTGGGCATCGGCGAGGCCCGGCGCGACGTGGCCGAAGGGCGGCTGCTGCCGGTGCCCGTCCACTTGCGCGACCGGCACTATCCGGGCGCCAAGCGGTTAGGGCTTGGCGAAGGCTATCAGTATTCGCACGACGTTGAGGGCGGCATCGCCGCTCAGGATTATTTGGGCGTGGAGCGCGAATACTATCGGCCCGTGCCGCGCGGGTTCGAGGCCGAGTTGGCCGAGCGGTTGCAGACGATCCGTGCCAAATTGCGTGAGGGCCGGCAACGGACCGACGGTGATGTTTGAGATTTGGTTGCGACCGAATCGCCGCTTTCTGGCCTTTGCCGCGATTCTGCCGGCGGCCGCATTCGTTGCGGGAATGGCCCTAGTGGCGGCCGCGCGAAGCGGTCCAGGGCGCGGATGGCTGCTGGTGCCCGGCGCGATGGTTAGCGGCGTCTCACTGGTGGGGCTGCTGTTCTTGTTCTGGCAATCGCGGCAGGCCCGCTTGGCGTGCGACGGCCGGCGGCTGCTGGTGCAGCTTGGCAGCCTGCGGCCGGTGGCGGTGCCGCTGGAAGTGGTGGAAGGCTTCTTGCTGGGACAAGGCCCTAGCTTCTTGCCGGGCAAACGTTACGAAGCCGCCCAAGTCGCGAACTTTGTCGTGCGACTGGCCGAGCGGGCCGGCGAGTGGGAACGCGTCGAAGTCAACCGGCAGCTCGGCACGTGGTGCGGGCACTACATCACCATCCGCGGAACCTGGTGCCAGCCGCTGAGCGTCGCTTTGGTCAACCGTCTGAACGCCCGTCTGGCGGAAGTCAAACAGGCCCTGCCGCGCGAGGCCGCTCGATGACCCGCTTACTGGTCAGCGTCCGTTCGCTCGACGAGGCCCGTTTGGCCGCGGCGGCGGGCGTCGACTTGATCGACCTGAAGGAACCGCGGCACGGACCGTTGGGCCGCGTGACGCCCGACGTGGCCCTCGAAGTCAGCCGCGATCTGGCGCCGGACAATCCGCTGAGCATGGCCTTGGGCGAACTGGCCGACTGGACGCCGAGCGACCGTCACTTCTGCCACCAGATACCGCCGGGCATCGTCTACGCCAAGATCGGCCTGGCCCGATGTGCCGGCCTGCCCGACTGGCGGTCGCAATGGCAGCGAGCCATTCATTCGTTTCCGTCGCATTGTCAACCGGTCGCGGTGGCGTATGCCGATTGGCAGACCGCCGCCGCGCCCGAACCGAACGCGGTTCTTGCGGAGGCGGCCGGCAATGGCTGCCGTGCCTTGTTGATCGACACCTGGCGCAAAGACTCCGGGGACGTTTTTGCGCATCTCAGTGTCACACGGCTTGGCGATCTTATTCGCCAGGCGCACGACGGCGGCCTGCTGACCGTGTTGGCCGGTTCGCTCAGCCTGACGAACGTCGAGCGGGCGCTATCTCTTTCGCCGGGCTATCTGGCCGTTCGCGGCGCCGTTTGCGGAGGCGCCCGCGACGACGATGTTTGTCCGGCGAAGGTCGCTGAATGGCGAATGCGTGTGGTTGTGTAGGCTCCTCACGACAGGAAGACGGCGGAGCCGGCAGTTTAACGCCTTCGCCGCGTCGGTGTCAAAGTTTGCGCTTAACTGCGCTGATCCGCGGCGGCCGCATCCCGCGGCTCAGGTGGCGTTGCTGCTGAAACAATCCGCTCTGGGTGGCGTTCCTGGAGCTTCCGATAATACTCGACCAGCTTTCGCGGATCGTGCCCTACCGCCGCGGAAATTCGGTGGCGTACATCGCGCACGGCTTGAATCGCAGGATCGTCCTTCATGAGGGTTCGCCCTCTCCTAATAGTTCCAGCGGCGTGACCAACGACCTTCCAATTCATCGACAACGGCTGCGCTGGTCACGACGTCAAAGTCCCATCGGTGGTCGTCCCACCATTGGCGCGTCCAGGCCCGCCGCGCCAGCATCTCTGGCTCCGACCGAACCTCATAATAAAAACTCGGTATCGTGATCTCCACATAAACGCGACGATTCATCAAGTTCATTTTGACGAGCGATGCTAATACTCGATAATATCTTCCACGTCGATCGACCAGAGCCCCAGCGAGCCGTTGAGCTTTCGCCACAGGCTGCGATCATCGCCATTTTCCTTTTTGAAACGGGGCAGCGTCCAGCAGTGTAACGCGGCTTACGCGGCGTTCGCAACATGCCGGCAGCGATGCCGGCAGGTTAAGCTGGCAACCAACCAGGGAAAGCGAGTCTTGCGTGGCGGCGGGCGCTTCAAGATTATGGCGGCTTCTTTGCCGGCACGTACACCTGCGCATAGCAGGCAAAGAGGTCGTGAGGATCTCCATATTCCCGCAGCAGGCGACCGTTCATCGAAGCCGCGATCCCTTTCTGTCGGCCCAGCCGCGTGATGACGAGATAGTCGTACGGCCGCTCCGCCGACTCATAATAAAACGGATTGTTGCAGGCCAGCGCGACGTTGCGCCCCGCCAGATAAGCGTCGAACACGAACGCCTCGTCAAGCACCAATCGGGCATCCGGCGGCAGGTCGCCCAGCAACTCGCGCGCAAACCGCGGCGCGTTGTAGTCCACATCGTTCCAATGCCGCGCGTGCGTCCACCACGTGCGCAGGCCGAGCCCTGGCAACATCGCCGCCGCCAGCACTCCGCCCAAGGCGATGCTCCTCAAGCGCGGCCGGCGCGCTTCGGCGGACAGCCAGCGGCCGAGATTGACCACCGCGAACGCCACACACAACCAGACCAGCGCGGCCGGGTAACACCAGTAGCCCTTGGCGCCGTGCGGTCCCTGCACCGTCACCAGCAGGTACACCGCCGACCAGGCCAGGGCCACGAGCAGCCTTGCCTGCCGCCGGCGATTCGCCACCGCCAACCATGTCGCCGCGACAAGGCCCGTCGCCATCAGGCCCAACTGCAACGGCTGCGCATACTCCAGCAGCAGGTGGTAGTGGTAGACCAGCGATTCCCAAGGCAACAACATCCGGGTCAGCAGGCCCGGACCCGCCTGGTCGATCACGTTCTTGACAAACTGCTCGCGGAACAGTTCCGGCCAGCGGACGATGAGCGGCGTCCACAGGGCAAACGTGGCCAGCGCCGAACCCGTGAGCACGGCGAGGTCCGTCAACCGGCGTTTGACGCCGCTCGCCGAGATGGCCACCCAACCCGCGATTTGCAGGCAATAAGCGAAAGCAAACGGGTGCGTCAAGAGTCCCAGGCCCAGCAGAGCGCCGGCCAACGCCAGCCGCCGCCAACGGCCCGTTGCCTGCCAAGACCCAACGGCCAGCAGGGCCGCCAGTCCGAGCATGCCGCAGAGCATGTCGGGCCGGGCACGGACCGCCGGAAAGAAAAACGTCCGCGACAGCGAATAGAGTGCCGCCGCCCAAAGTCCGACCGTTTCGTCGCCCAACACCTGTCGGCCCAGCTCGAAAACCAGCCAGACGGCGACCAGTCCGGCGACGGCCGACGCCAGCCGCGCCGTGCCGTAGCCCGCCGGCAAAAGCCGGTAGAACGGTGCTTGCCAATAAAAGTAAGCCGGCGGCATGGCGAACAGCGCCGTATCGACCCGGTAAAACCAGCTTCGGTGGTCGCGCGCCGGCACGTAGGGAACACGCGGCACGCCTTCCGTCGCCACGGTCCAGCCCGGCACGGCATAGAACTCTTCGTCTTCGCCGCCTTCCTGCCGGTACGTCACCGGCAAGCGCAGCACCACAAAGACCAGCGCGATCAGGAACAAGGTCGGTATAGGTTTCAGCAACGGCAGTCTCCACGGTATCATACATTGTTGCCCTTGATTCCGCTGAATACGATTATGTCCATTTCCATTCGCCCGCTGCCAGGCACCAGCCGTGACCCGCTCTATCCCGATTCGGACGGGGAACCGATGGCCGAAACCGATTATCACCTTGCCGCGATCGTTTATCTTTACACCGCCTTGAAGCAATGGTTCCGCTCGCACGACCACGTGTATGTCGCCGCGGACATGCTGCTTTATTACGAGGAAGGCAATCCCAGCGCGGTTCGCGGTCCGGATGTGATGTTGGCGAAAAACGTCGTGGGCAAACACATGCGCCGTTCGTTCCGCACTTGGGAAGAAGGCGTTCCGCCGACGGTGATTATCGAAGTGACGTCGAAGAAGACGCGGCGCGAAGACGAGGTCGAAAAACCGCCGGTCTACGCGTCGATCGGAGTGAAGGAGCTGTTCCCGTTCGACCCCGAGGGCGAATACCTTCGGCCGCGGCTGCAGGGCTTCGAGCTCGTGGCCGGAAAGTACGTCGCGCTGCCGCCGAACGACGCCGGGCAACTTTTCAGTCGCGAGCTGGGGCTGGTGCTGGCGATCGAAGACCACCTGTTGCGATTGATCGATCCCAGAGGTAAGCCACTGCCGACGGCCGACGAACTCGCAGAACAAGCCAAGCAAGCGCGAAGCGAGGTCAAAAAAGCCGAGCGCGAAACGAACAAGGCAAAACGAGACGCTGACAAGGCCAAGCGTGAGGCTGAAGAAGCAAAACGCCAAGCCGCCACTCTCGAAGCCGAACTGGCCCGGTTGCGTGCCAAGCTGCCGCCGGATGACCGGAAACAAAAGTAGATGACAACTCACCCCATGTTCCATTTTGTTGCCCGACGCTTCGATACCGGCCGGCCAGCGCGCTTCGATATCGATGAAGGCCGTATCGTCCGCGTCCAGCGTCAAGCCATCGAAGGACAATCGGCCCACAGGCTGCCGTGGGTCGCCCCAGGCTTCGTCGATCTCCAGGTCAACGGTTACGCCGGGCAGGAGTTCAGCTCGCCGAAGCTGACGCCCGAAGACGTCGCCAAGATCGTGCGGCAACACTGGGCCTTCGGCGTGACCGGCCTCTGCCCCACGCTGACGACCCAGAGCTTCGATTGCCTTGCCCACGGCCTGCGGGCGATCGATTTTGCCTGCCATACCTTTCCCGACATCGCCCGCTCCGTTATCGGCGTTCATCTGGAAGGGCCGTATATCTCGAGTGAGGACGGGCCGCGCGGCGCGCATCCGCGCGAGCATTGCCGCCAACCGAATTGGGACGAGTTCCAGCACTTGCAGGAAGCCGCCGGCGGGCGGATCCGCATCCTTACGATGTCGCCGGAGTTTCCGGGCGCGGCCGATTTTATTGCCCGCGTGTCGGCCCATCAGGTGGTGGCGGCGATCGGCCATACGGCGGCCGACGGCGAGCAGATTCAGGCGGCCGTCGAGGCGGGTGCTCGGCTGAGCACGCACCTGGGCAACGGTGCGCATGGCGTCATCCGTCGGCATCCGAACTACGTTTGGCACCAAATGGCCGAAGACCGCTTGATGGCCAGCTTGATTGTCGACGGCCATCACTTGCCCGGCGAGGTGGTGAAGTCGATCGTGCGTGCCAAGTCGCCCCAACGCTGCATCCTGGTGAGCGACGTGTCGGGCCTGGCCGGCCTGCCGCCGGGCCGGCACGCCAGCAGCGGCGGCGACGTCGAGCTACTCGCAGATGGCCGGCTGGTGGTGGCCGGGCAAACGCAGTTGCTCGCCGGTGCCACTCTGCCGATCGGCGTCGGTGTGGCAAACGTGATGCGGTTCGCCGGCATCGATCTGGCGACGGCCGTGGCGATGGCCAGCATTCATCCGAACCGGTTGCTGGGCCGGCCGCCCGGCACTTTGCGTCCCGGCGACTTGGCCGACCTGGTGCTCTTCGATCTCGATGCGTCGGACCAGCCGCAGTTCACGGTCCGTTCCACCATCGTGGCGGGCGAAGTTGTGTGCGGCGAGCCTGGCGGCGAATAAAGCGAGGGCCGGCCGTGCGACAGTTTGCCCGTGGATTGCAGCTCGTGGCTCTCGTTCTGCTTCCGTTGAGCATGCTCTTGCAGATTGCCGACGCGATCAGTGTCGGCCGGATGCTGATCGTGATGGTGGCCGGCTTCGCGCTGTTCTGGATTGGCCGGATCGTGGAGGGCTATCTGCGGGCTTAGCTACCGGTTCCGCCACAAGATCCGGTCGTCGATGCCGAGCGCGGCTTGCATCGCGGCAATGTCGGCCTTGAAGCGGCCGGCGTCGAGCGGATAGCCTGCCGTCGGCCGCAGTTCCGGCAGATGCCCGGCCCAATACCGGTTGAACGGCCGCATCGCCAGCTCGCGCAAGTATTTGGAGGTCATCGACGCGACCGCGCAGGGCAGATACCGCTCGGCGTTGACGCGGAACACGACCTCCGTGCGGCAATCGTCCGGCCCCCAGCGATAAATGCTCTCGTTGCGGCCCTCGCCGTAGACCTCGACCAGGTGCGATACGTGCCGTTGCAAAAGCGGTTGATAAAAGTTGCGCCCGCCGTGCTTGTCGCAAATCACCGCGACGGGCGCCGGCGGCAGCGCAGCGAGCACTTCGCTCAGCAATTCGAGCGTCAGCAGCGAAAGCGCGGTGCTCTTGTTGTGCTCTTCGGTGAGCGCGTTCCAATGGTCGGCGAAGACCGCCCGACTGCGGACCGCCAGCAGCCTGACGCCGGCCTTGTCGGCTTCGGCGATCAGTTGCCCCGCCAGCAGGCCGAGCTGCTCGCCGTCGGCCGCGACCGGCAACGCGCAGTCGTAGTCGCGATGCCAGGGGAACCGGTCGAGTTCGCCGGCCGCATGGTGATCCAGCACTCGCCAGACTTCGCGCCAACTTGCCGGACGATGACCGCCAAGGGCCAAGGCCGCGAGCACGCCCAACTCCAACGCACCGAGACCTTCCGGCGGCCGATAGACCACCTTCGAATCGGCCAGCACCAATCGCCGCGGCGCCGACGAGCGCGGCGGGCACTCGCCGGCAGTTTTCTTTCTCGGCGTCTTGGTGGGCGGTGTTTTGACGACCGCCCTGCGAAGCAGCTTATAGAGATCGACTTCGCGCGGCTCGCCCGGCACCGACCACACCGTGGCCGAGATCACCAACGGCCCCAGGTTCGGGGCGTAACCGGCTTCATCCGTTCCGACAATATAACCCACGGCGCGATCCCTCCGCCTATCTCGATTCGGCCCACGCGACGCACCTATATAGCACGCGGCTGACATTGGGGCCAGAATACATGGTGGCTGGGACAGAGCTTGGCCGGACGGGGCTACTCGATCGGCAGTTTGTAGCTCACCGCGCCGATCACCTGCCCGACCTTCTTGTAAGCCGGATGACACGTCATGCACTTTTCGTTGACGACCGGCACCAGCGTGGCCGCCAGCAGATATTGTTTCCCTTTTTCGGTTGCCACTTCATCGACGTAGCTTTCGCCGGCGAGGATTCGTTTGATCGCCGCCTTCTCGAAGCTGCTGTGCGGCACGTTCTCATCGTTGGTCGGATGTCCGGTGGCATCAACCAGCCGGGCATCGTGCCAGCCCTTCTCGCGCATGGCGGCAAATAAGTCGCGGGCGATCTCGCCGGCCGCGACGTCTTTCTTGCTATCGACGTAGGTATTGGTGATGAACACGATCGTCGTCTTGTAAAGATCATCGAGCATCTTCACCTCGCGGCGTGCCCGTTCGACGTCGGGATTTTTTGCGGCGGTCGCGGCGTCGGCGGCGTCCGCGGCGGGTTCACGCAACACGGCGACCGACGCCGCGGAAAGTGCCAGGATCAAACCGCTGGCGGCAAGAGTTCGAGCAGAGAAGTGAGACATCGACAAAGTCCTCCGGGCGGGGTAAAAGGGGTGGGAACGTTCGTAGAGCAAGCGTCCCGCTTGCTTTTCGCCCGGCCGGGCGGGGCGTTGCGAGCGACGATTCAAGCGGGAACGCTTGCTCTACGCGGCGGATAGCGGATAATAAAGTCCAGTTATCCGTTTCAGGCCCGAAGATACCCGACCTAAACTGGATGTCAAGGTCCAGTTATCCTTTTTCTGCAAGCCGCCATGATTTCACAGACCGCCGAATACGCCCTGCGGGCCATCGTCTACCTGGCCGACCAAAGCGACGCACCGCAGACGACGCAGCAAATCGCCGAGATCACCCGCGTGCCTGCCGGCTACCTGGCCAAGGTCATGCAGGGCCTCAGCCGGGCCGGCCTGGTCCGAGCGCAACGCGGCCTGCACGGCGGCTTTACGCTGGCCGTGCCGGCCAAGAAATTGACCGTGCTCGATGTGGTGCAGGCCGTCGATCCCTTGCGGCGGATCGAGCATTGCCCGTTGGGGATCGAAGGGCATCAATCGCTCTGCCCGCTGCACCGGCGGCTCGACAACGCCGCGGCGATGGTGGAAAAGGCGCTCGGCGCTTCGACGATCGCCGAACTTTTGGCCGAGCCGAAGCGGGGCAAAGTGCCCAAGCCGCTCTGCTCGTTCGTGGAGGAGTAGTTCGGCTGTGCCACGCCGGCCTCGTGTGGTTATCGGTTGCCGGGAAATCGCTGCTTGACTTATTCCAGGTGTCCGCGCGTGACGTCGCCCTGCGAGAAACGAATGTAGCGAATGTGCCGGTCATGCCGATTCTACTTGCAATGCACAAGTCGGCGGATGCTTGGATGCTAGCGACACTCGTTTTGGCGACCGCGGCGGTAATAGGATCGTCGGCCGAGCGATCTGACGGCTTGCCGCGAGCGGCCGTTCATTCGTTGCTGCCCGGTGTACTCGCGCTCGATCAACCCAATGGGCAACCGCCGGTGGCCGACGACGCGGCGTCCGATCCACGAATATGGCTGCCGCCGAAAAAGGGCCGGCTTTCCCTTCGGACTGGGCGGCGCCGGGCACGCGACAAAAATGCCCAGGCACTGAGCTCGCCCGACTCATCGAGGTCCTTGCGTGCCCGGCTGCCGCCGGTGTGGCGGAAATGGGCGCTGGGGGTTCTCGCGTCGCTCGTCGTGCTGCTTGCCGCGACGCCGGTACGGGCCGAGGATTTGTCGCCGAACAATCAAAGCGGTTTTCCGCGCCGGCCTTACTGGGGCTCGCCAAATATCGTCGTTACCGATCCGGCCGAATATCCGCGGCCGGAAAGTCTGGAGAACGACGACCCGGGCAGCTTCTGGTATTCGCTGCGGCCCAACATCTTCAACGTCCCGGTTGAAGCGGAGTGGGACTTTTACAACATTATCAACACCGACCGGCCCGACTTCACCGACGCCGTTTATACCGTGGGCAAAGGCGTGACCTATCTTGAAACCGGCTTCACGTACAGCAAGATCAACACCTTCGACCAGCAGGTCAACACGCGGCAGTTGCCCGAATCGCTGCTGCGCCACGGGCTGACCGACGAGTTCGAGTTGCGCTTGAAGTGGCCGGGCTATCTGATGTCGAACATCCGCGACCCGCACACCGGCGCGCAGCAAAACAACTTCGGCAGCGAAGACATCGACGTGGGGTTCAAGTATGAGATTCTGCAACAGAGGGGCTGGCGGCCGATGACGACGCTGGTGGCGGGCATGACCTTGCCCACCGGCGCGCCAGGCGTCAGCGCCAACTTCGTGCAGCCGCACTTCAATCTGCTTGCCGGCTGGGGCCTCCGCCGCTGGCTCTATTTGAAGTGGCAAACCGGCTGTGATTTTGTCCATACATCGAGCCCGCAGTTCGTCACACCGCTGACCGGATCGTCGAATCCCGGCTTCGTCGCCGTGCGGTCACCGCCGAACTCCTGGCACGAATCGCTGTCGCTGTTGACGCAGTGGACCAAGCGGGTGGGCGCGTTTCACGAGTGGTTCATGATCTCCGGCACCGGCGGCGGCGACACGCGCGCCCAGCACTTTCTGGACATGGGGCTTTATCTTTACGCCACTCCCAACGTGCAATTCGACGTCCGCGTCGGCCGACAGATCAGCGACCGCGTGAACGACTTCTTCACGGGCGCCGGCTTTTCGGGGCGGTGGTAGTCCGCGTCCAGCAACGTCATCATCCGCTGGTGACGATTCCGGCAACATGGCATTGCCCCCATGGGAAGAACCGCGTTAAATTGGGCGGACCTGACACGCGCGAGCGTCGGTCACGCGCCCCATGCTGTTTTCTTCGAAGGGAGTCGAACGATGAAGGTCCAGGGATGGTTCGCACCGTTTTGCGTTGCTCTGTTGACGGTGGTGGCCTCGGCCGCCGACGATACACCGCGAGCCGGCGGCCTTGGCGACCGCGTGCGGCTGGCCATTGAAGGCGCGAAGACGTTTTCGCGCGACGAGATACGCGAGGCCCTGTTCAACGAACTGGAGGTCGTCGCCGCCAGCAACAAAGTCGCGCTGCTCGACACTTTCACCGCGATCGTCGCCGAGAAAATGATCGCCGGTTACCAGTGTGCCGGCTTCCCCGACGTCAAAGTCGCCGTCGCGGCGGGTGGAGACCAAATCGGGGTGACGCTCGACGAAGGCGACCGCTACACGCAAGGCGAAGTCCGCGTGATCGGATGCCAGGCCATCGATGCCGATCGAATCCAGCAGGAGCTGACCCAGCCCAAAGCCAAGGGCGGCACGCCGCCGCTTTGGGCCGGTGATGCGCCGGCGTCGTTCAACGCCGAATACCAGACCTGGCTGAGGTCGAAGGTCACCGAATTGGCCGGCGATCAGGGCTATTATCGAGCGACGTTAAAAGTGAGCATCGAGCCGGACCGGGAGACGAAAAAAGGGACGCTGAAGGTGGAAGTTGCCGACGAGGGAGCGTGCTCGAAGGCGAGTGATATTGTCTACGCAGGCGTCGAACGTGATCGCGAGGCGCTGAGACCGTATCTTGCCCTCGACCCGCGAGCGCCGTTGACGCGCGGCCTGCGCGAGCGGATCGAGCAGCGGTTGGAGCGGTCCGGGCGATTCGTGCGAGTTCAATGGAGGTTGGGAGATCCCGAAAAACGCGACGACGAATGGCGGCCGCTGCTCTACGTCGAAGAGTACAAGCCGGCGCCGCCGCTTGACGGACCGCTCACCCGCGAAGAGGCGGCGCTGTTGAAGCTGGCCGAATGGGTCGAACGGTTCGATGAGAGAGACGAGGAACTGCTGATTCGTTTTCCGGACGAGCAGGTCTCCGTCGTCTTCGCTCCGCGGCACGGCTTCATCATCCTGCTCGAGCCGCCGCGCGAGGCCGCGGCGGACCAGAACGGGGCCGGGTTTTTGAGCGCGCTCGTGATGGCCGAAGAGCGGGTCGGACTGTATTCGCTCGCGCAGCGCCGCAAAATCGATGCGGCGCCGCCGCCCGCGCCGATCATGGGAAACTCCGGCGTGGTTCAAAGCAGGGTAACACTTCCCGTTGGAGTTCTGCCAGCACCTCCTGCCGGAAGTACCTGCCGCTGCGTTGGTTACGTCCTGACGCGGCCCACGCAGGGCGGCGAAAGCTGTTACCCTGAGATTCCTTGATT
>DATLUO010000155.1 GCA_035533075.1 Pirellulales bacterium
GGACGTCTACTTCTACAATAACGACGACGCACTAAAGCAGCACGTTCATTACGTTTACGATGTTTTCGACAACCTGATCGAGCGCGATCTCGACCCGACCGGCACCGGCAGCTACACGCAAATCGTGCATTACATCTGGGACGGCGGCGAGAACGGCCCCGGCAAGGGGAACATCGTGTTGGCCTTCAACGGCAGCGACCAGCTCATCGCGCGTTACCTCAACGGCCCCAGCACCAGCGCCTACGACCAGTATTTCACCGACTTGGCTGAGGAGGATGTCACATCGACATCCAGCCCCGGCACGGTCACCTATCCGCTGCTCGACGATCGGGCCAGTGTCGTCGACACGGTTGACGCCAATGGGAATCTCGTCAATCACATCGTTTACGTCGCCACCGGCGCCGTCTGGTACGAGAGCAATCCCGCGGTGTTGCACATCGCTGGCTGGCAGGGCGCTTACACCGATTCGACGACCGGCATGGTGAAGTTCGGCGCCCGCTGGGAATACATGGCCGACGCCTTCTGGGCAAGTCCGGATCCGATCGGGTTGCTCGGCGGCACCAATTTGTCCGCGGTCGTGTTCAACGACCCGGCGAATTTGGCGGACCCGAGCGGATTGTACACCCCGCGCCCCGACCACCACATCGTGCCGCAGGCGGTTTTTAACGGGATCGGCGGGTTCAGCAAGGACGTCATTGACGTATTCAACAACAACACGTTTGATCTTCTATACAACCACGGCAATGACACCTGGGATGGCGTCACGCATCCCTCGTACAGCGGCGCCGTGCGCGAAGAGTTAATGCGCGTCCTCGGCGGCGGAACCGGCAAGCAGCTAAGGGCTGCCGCCAAAGGGTTCAGCCCTGCGCAAGCGCAGGCATTCGTCGACGCAATCCTCGCGGGTAAATGTCCGTCCGGCGCCAACGCCAAAACGTGGGATGCCATCAATAAATACCTTGTTGGAATGGCAAAGAGCGATCTCATCGCGGCGGCGGCGCGTGCCGAGGGCAAAGTCGAGAACATAGCGGATCTGAAGAAGCTGGCCAGGCTTGCGGATGGGACGGGCAGTAACACCAAGGTGTTGCCTAAGGATCTCGAATCTGCTGCCGCGAAGGCTTTTTACAAAAGCTGGCTTGCGCCCGGTGCGACCGGAGCACGCTTCCGTGCGTTGGCGTTAAAGGGGGCATTAGTAGCCAAGATCGCACGTCCCCTTGCCGCCTTGATCGCCCTTGGGAAGTGCTCAAGCGCACTTGCAAACGGCGACGTCGCGGGCGCAGCCTATGAGGCCGCCGACGGGATTTTCGCGGCGAAGCTCGCCGAGGAACTCGCGACCACGGCGTTGGCTCCGGCTGGCAAGTATTTCGACAACGCGCTGGACACCGGGCAAATGAATCATGCGCTAAGGCGCTTCAATAACGACGCCATGAGTCCACTGGACCGCGAGAACATGCGCAGAGCGATTCAGGGTCCGCGCCCCTACCAACCACCGCGCAGTCCGTTTGAGTGATTGCGACTTCACGACGCGGAGCACGATTCTTACGGAAACGGTATGCACAATGACGGACGAACGCAACAAACCCGTCGCCTGGCCCTACGAGGCGCCAAGCGCATGGGCCGGTGAAGGGTGGTTGGACATTTTTGAAGTCGGCCCATATTTCTGGGGGGGTGTCGGGTTGCCGCGATTTTGGCGCGAGGCGAATCGGATCTGGATCGACGGTATTGATGGGCATAGGCGTCTCGTTGGCGTGTTGGTGGAAACTATCGACGATTTTGAGGGGTTAGACGGGCTCCTAACGGATGCGACGGGCGTAACGCTTTGGTTCAGTTCAACAAGCTTTCGCCACGCCGCCGGTATTCGGCATGCGGATGCAGTCGAGACCGTTGTTGTTCTGGACGCCAGGGATTTGGTTAATCTTTCGCCGATTAGGGTTTTTACCCGTCTACAGGCGGCCTATCTCCAGGATGCGAGAATAACCGATTTAGGCGATCTCCTCGATCTGCGTGACCTGCGCGCCCTGTTTCTCGACGGGCTGGAGTGCCTGCGCAGTTTCAAAGCGGTCGCGCGAATCGCCAGCTTGCGTCATATTGGCATGCGGACCGGCGAGTACCCGGATTTGCGACCAATTGGGGAATTAGGTGATCTGATTTCCCTGACTCTGCATGAGGATACCAGCGACGACGAGTTTGGCGCGATTGCAAACGGATGCCGGCGCCTGCAGCAACTGGTATGTTATCGCGCGGTCAAGTTGCGGACGCTCGCGCCTTTGCGGGACTTGGCAAGGCTCGAAACGCTGGAGGTAAGTGGAACGCATGTTGAGGATTTCCGCGCGCTGGAGAGTCTTACGGAACTTCGGTCGGTTGATTTATTCAACAACGACAAGTTGCGCACATTGACTCCGTTCTTGTCGATGCCTCGGCTTTGCCGGTTCGAGCTCGCAGCATGCACGGGGCTAACGGACTTTGCGGCATTGCAACATATGCCGCGGTTACGATCGTTATCGTTGCCTGATACGGTTGCAGAAGAGGGCTTGCGTGGAATCACGAGTGCCTGCCCCAACCTGGAGCGGCTTGAGTTCGGCACGCCCATTGGCTTCAACAAGGCGGACGAGCCGGAGATCGACGCAGCGTCGGTAGAGGATTTGAAGCATTTGCGCGTGCTCCGAATCTGGCGCCCGTTGCGGAACGCCGATGCGCTCGGAGGGCTGCAGAGTCTTGAGGTTCTACATATTATACTCGCGCGTCGGTGTCGCGACGTGTCGTTTCTAAGCTCGCTAAAGCTCCTGAATGAACTTTTTCTCCACTTAGATGGGGAAGTAAACGGGACGGACGCGATCGGCAAATTGCATCAGTTGCAATCGTTAACGATGGCCTTCGGGCCGTTTGACGCGCTGGCACTTGCTCCTTTACAGCGGCTTATATTCCTTAGGATCAGAGGCGGTACAGGCCTAGCGAATGTCGAAGTGTTGGGCGAGCTGGCAAACGTGGTCATTGTGTCAATAGAGGACTCGACGTTTGAACGGCTCTGGAAAGTGTCCGCGATGAGCGCTCTTGCGTCGCTGACCGTCACTAAGGGGCAGCTCAGGGATATCGGCGGCTTGGTCGATGCGCAACGGTTGCGATACTTGAATCTCGAAGGGAACAAGCATTCTCTCGACCTGTCGCCGTTGGCTAGGTTGACGGACCTGCGGAAGCTCGATATTTCAGCTTTTGAGTCGCCATATGACCTCGCGCCCTTGCGTGCGTCGCCGCGGCTTGCGGAGCTGCGCGCGACCTACTGCAATTGGCTTACCAGTGCCGATCTCGTGCGACTGGCCGGCGCGCCTAAACTTACATCGCTTTCGCTGGACGCCTGCGACAAACTCGACGACGTCGCGCCGCTGGCCAAGCTGGCAACGCTGGAGAGCCTCAGCCTTAATTGGTGCTCCGAGATCAGCAACATCAGACCTATCGAGAAGCTCGGCGAGCTACGGTCGCTGGGGCTGAGCGGTTGCGACGGCATACGCGATTTCCGACCGATCGGGCGACTTAAGCGGCTTGTTAACCTGACGCTCGACATGACTGAGCTGCGGGATGTGTCCTTTGTCCGCGCGCTTCCCGACTTGCGCTACATTGATGTCTCGCAATGCTGGGAACTAGGCGACATTTCACCGCTCGTCGGTCTGAGGGCCAAGGGGTGCGTCGTTCACATCGCGCACCGACAACAAGAGCTGGACGAGTTGGACGCTAGAGCCGGAGCGACAACGCGCAAATCGTGACCGGCTACAACATCGAGGGCGAAGTGGTGCGGGTCACGCAGCCCCCGCTCGTCTCGGGCGGCCAGCCCCTGGTGACGACGAACGGGTCGGAAAAGGTGGCAGGAACCGTTCTTTTGAGGTGCGGATGAGAAAATGGACGGGAAAATGGGACGCAGCACAAGCGACAACGCTGGCCACCGAGGAGAGCACGGCCGACGAAGGGATGACCGCCGCGGTGGGCAACGACCTGGAAGATTTTATGCTGGGCACGGCGGAGAGCGACCAGAACTGGGCGACCAATGCGGGCGGCCCGCTGGAACAGTTCCAACAGGCGCTGGGCGACGACGAAGTGACCGCCGTCGGCAGCGTCTCGCAGGCCGAGGCCGGCTACGCCGAAGGCCAGGCCCAGAACCAGGAAACCGACGCCCAGAACCTCGACGCGCAGTCTCCCCGCGGGCAGAACACCTTCAACGCCCTGTGTGCGCACGCCGATGAACAATGGCTGCAGGACGTGGCGCCCACCTTCGAGAACGACTCGAAACAGGTGGCGCAAGACGACGCCAACTATCAAGACGCGCTGGTGGACGATGCCGTGAGCGAGGCCCAGGGCGAAGCGTCGGCCGAAGTGAACTACGCCTCGGCGGAAGGGCCGGCGGTGGCGACCGAGCTGGAGACGGTCGACATGGCCCAAGACCAATACGCCGAACGCCTGACGGCCAACCTGGGCCTGGACGCCAAAAACACCTCTCAGGGCGACGCCACGCAGGACACGTCGCTGGCCACGGTGCAAGCGGCCTACACCACGGCCGCCGCCCAGGCCGACGCCGACCACCAGACCTGGCTGGCGCAAAATGTGGCCACCGCGCCGCCGCCGCCCGACCCGTCGATCGTCGAATCGGCCGACGCCCAGCTCGCGCTCTCCAAGGGCGAGGCCGACGCCAATCTGGCCTGGAGCAAATCCAAAGATCTGGCCGACCAGAAGTTCCCCACCGCCGACGCCGAAGACTGGGCAGCCACCGTCGATGACGAAGGGAAAGCCCAATTCGATTATGCGCTGGCCGACGACCCCGCCACGGCCAGCGACGAATTGGCGGTCGCCGTGGCCCAGGCCGGCCAGACGACCTCCGACACCGGGGCCGACGCCACGCGGGGCGAAAGCGACGCCGGCGCCACCGGCGGATTCGAGCAGGCCGAAGCCAGCGACGACGCCACGGTCATGGCTTGGCTCTCTCAGCAGCCCGGCCTGGAGGTGCCCGCCCCCAACAGCGGCACGCTGACGCCGTCGCCCTGGATGGCGTTCGAGGCGGAGCTGGCCCAGGTCCGCCCGCAATACGAGGCCGGCGCCGTGTCGGACGAGGAGCAGGCCGCGCAGACGGAGGGCGACGACGAAAAGACCTACGCCACGACCGACACGAACGCCTTTTTGAGCGAAGTGGCCACGCTGTTGGGCGACGACCTGTCGGCCGCCGTGGGCGGCACATCGGGCACGTCGGCGTCCGACGCGCTGGCCAGCGACGCCTGGAGCCTGGCTCGTCGTCAAGGAATGGCAACCGCGGCCCAACCTAGTGCATCTTTTCTGCTACCTCGGCGACCGCTACTTGACGGGCGACCGTATGCAGTACGCGCGGCAAGAAGAACTACGTGCGTTGCTTGAGGGCACCCGATTGATTAGCGTAGTGGGCCAATCGTCGGTGCCGCCCTGGTCGAATAATGTGGTTCTCTGGGCCAGAATTGACGACGGGACTGCGATTCAAACCACGCGCGGCCAATATACCCAAGGGCCTGGAGGCGGTCGTCCGCGACCTTCGCAGGCAGCTTCTGCGGCTCAAGGCGCAGCGCGCAGGGTAGCTTGCGTCTGGTTCCGCCAGGGCGCTACACCGCCAAGGGCGACCTTGCCACGGACCGGCTTTTTGCCTATCCTCCCGCCCCCGCTCGGTCACGTCGCTCGTTCCGCTGGTCGACCATGTCCCGTACACCGACAGTCCACCGACTGCTGCTGGCCCTTTGCGCCTGCGCGGGGTGCGCGCTGCCGGGAACGCGGCCAACGCCGAGCAAGGCCCTGGCAACCGAGTCGGCCGCCAGCAACCCCGAGAACGGACCGCAGGCCAGTTCCACCGGCACAGATGCGAGCAGTCCGCCGTCGAACGGCCCGGCCAAGGGCAACCCACCGCCGGTGGCGGCGACAACCGGCCCAGACGCCGCGAATGCAGTCCAAGCGCCCAAGTCGCCCGATCCGCGGGTGCTCGACGACGTGCTGGCTGAGCTGGCCGCGCTCGGTCCCCTGCAGCCCGAAGCGCAACAGCGGCTGATCGACGATCTGCGGAAAACCGATCCCGCCTACTGGCCGATGCTGGTGCAGACCTTTCGCGCCTCAATGGCCTATCGACGCCGCAATGCCGAGCGTGCGGCCGACAAGACGCCCGACGCGATGACGAAAGACAACCCCACCGCGGAAACGCGCGTCGTCAAAACATCAGCGACCGAGAGCGTGGGGGCGTCCGGCGCGGCGGCCGCGCCCTCCGCCCAGCCCTCCGACGGTCAACCTGCCGATGCGGCCACGCAGCCGGTTGCCGCCGACGCGGTCGGGCCGGCCGCCGGAAAGCCAGCCAGCTCGGCCACGTGGCAGCAGCACCTGCAGGCGGCCATCGGCGATTTGGAACGCCAAACAAGCCAGTCGCCGCACGACGCCGACGGCCTGGCCGATCAGGTTTATCTGCGACTGCTCGACCTGGCGGCGGGTCGGCGCGACGACGCCCTGCGGCCGATACCCGGCATCACGCCGGCCCAGCAAGACTATTGGTCGAAGCAGTTGTTTGCACTGAGCACCTATCTCGACGCCCAGCGCGTCACCGATCCCGGCCGGCGCGCGGCCGAGGCGGGCATCCACCTCGCGCGTGCCGCGGCCTCGCTCGCCGAACAAAGTCCGCTGATAGTACGAAACCTGGCGTTTTGCACCGACGTTCACAGTTACGGGGTGCTCAAGCGGTTCGATCCGGCGGAGTTCAAGCCGGGCCAGCAGATCTTGCTTTACGCCGAAGTCGAGAACTTCAAGAGCGAAGAATCCCCCCAGGGCTTCCATACTTCGCTGGAGGCGCATTACCAGATTCTCGACAGCCAGGGCCGCCGCGTAGCTCACGACGACCTGCCGCTGACCGAGGAGGATTGCCAGAACCGACGCCGCGATTTCTTCGTCCACTACTTTATCACGCTGCCCAAGTCGATCTACGATGGTGGTTACAAGCTGGAGCTGACCCTCGAAGACAAGCAGGCCAAGAAGATCGGCCAATCGACGATCGACTTCAGCGTCAAAGAGAAAAAGTAGCCGAGCCATGGAACTGTCGTACGACTTCGTCGCGCCTGCCCGGATTGCGTTCGGCTGGGGTCGGCGCCGCGAGGCCGGGCGGCTGGCCCGCGAGCTGGGACGCCGGGCATTCGTGGTCTGCGGCTCGCGCGCGCTGGAAACCAGCGGCACGCTCGACGAGCTGCTCGGCGGCCTGCGGCAAGCGGGTCTCGACGTGATTCGGCTGGCCGCGATCTCGCGCGAGCCGCGGGTGGCCGATGTCGACGAAACGACGCGGCGACTGTGCGAGGCTTCGGCGGGCGAAGGCGATTTGCTGTTGGCCATCGGCGGAGGTTCTGCCATCGACCTGGCCAAGGCGGCCGCGGCGCTGGCCACCAACCGCGAATCGCCGACGGTGCAAGACTATCTGGAGGGCGTCGGCCGCGGGCTGAAGATCGTGCGGTCGCCGCTCCCCTTGATGGCCATGCCGACCACCGGCGGCACCGGCAGCGAAGCGACCAAGAACGCCGTCATTTCGTGCTACGCTCCGCCGTTCAAAAAGAGCCTGCGTTCCGACAGCATGCTGCCGCGCGTGGTGCTTGTCGATCCGGAGTTGAGCGTGAGCGTGCCTTCCACCACGACGGCCTGGACCGGCATGGACGCCATTACGCAGCTCATCGAGAGTTATCTTTCCCGCTTCGCCCGGCCGCTGCCGCGGGCGTTGGCGGTTGAGGCACTTCGTGGAGCGTTCTCCGCGTTGCCGCAGGCGGTGGCCGACGGCGCCTGTCGCCCTGCCCGCGAAGCGATGGCCCACGCCGCGCTCGTTTCGGGCATGGCCTTGGCGAACTCCGGCTTGGGCCTGGCCCACGGCGTGGCGGCCGCCTTGGGCGTGCATGCGCGGGTGACGCACGGGTTGGCATGTGCCGTGCTGCTGCCCGTGGCCTTGCGCGTCAATCGGCCGCTTTGCGAAACGGACCTGGCCGAGTTGGCCCGCGGGGCGTTGGGCGGAACCTGGCGGTCCGACGCCGAGGCGGCCGACGCGCTGCTGTCGGCCATCGATCGTCTGGCCGCGGCCATCGGCGTGCCGAGGCGTTTGAGCGAGCTTGGCGTTCGCCACGAGCAGATTGTCGACCTTGTGGCCGGATCGCGCGGCAACAGCATGAACGGCAACCCCGTGCAGTTGAGCGACGACGAATTGAGCCGACTGCTGGAGTCGGTCCTCTGACCTATACTTCACGCGGCCGAGAATGAGACGTTTTGCCGTTCTGGGAGTTGTACCGTTTTTATGCCGCAGCCGTAGGGTGGGACCAGCGAGCTTGCGAGCGCCGGCCCACCGTAATCGACGTCGCCAATGGTGGGCCGGCGCTCGCAAGCTCGCTGGTCCCACCCTACGCTTCGCCGGAACAAAAACCGTTTAAGCAAAATACCGTGAACCCATTTCCAGGTTCAGGGTCCCTCTACTTTTTTTCGTGCGGCCGGCAGTAGGAAAGCGCGAGCAAGGCGTAGCCGGTGACGAGATTGGCGTCGCCTTCCAGCCAGCGGGCATTGGAGTTGGTCCACGAACCGTCTTCGTGCTGGCGCTTGGCCAACTCGGCCGCC
>DATLUO010000156.1 GCA_035533075.1 Pirellulales bacterium
ACCCTGAACCCTGAACCCTGAACCCTGAACCCTTCGACGGTGGGCCGGCGCTCGCAAGCTCGCTGGTCCCACCCTACACCCTTGTTAAAGCCACATCGTGACGAGCAAGACACCATTACCGGCTGCATCCGAAGCAGGTCACTGCGGCATGCTCGCCCCGTGGCAGACGGGCGAGCTCGCTCCGCCTCCGCCCGGCGGCTGGCAGACCTGGAAGGCGATGCTCGGCCCCGGAGTGCTGTTGGCGGGGGCGTCGGTCGGGTCGGGCGAATGGCTTTCCGGCCCGGCCGTCAGCGCTCAATACGGCGGCACGCTGCTGTGGGTGGCCACGCTCAGCATCGTGGCCCAGGTGTTCTGCAACCTGGAGATGATGCGCTATACGCTCTACTGCGGCGAGCCGATCGTGGTCGGCTTTTTTCGCACCTTTCCCGGTCCCCGCCTGTGGACCTTCCTGTATCTGCTGCTCGATTTCGCCGCCGTCTGGCCCTTCAACGCCTCGAACGCCGCCGTGCCGCTGGCCGCCGCCATGCTGGGACACTTGCCCGGCAGCGGAAGCACGTCGCTGGTGGGCATCACGCTGAGCGAAGACCAGTTGGTCAAGGCGTTCGGCTACCTGATTTTTCTCTCGGCCTTTCTGCCGCTCATCTTCGGCGGCACGATCTACCGCATGCTGGAGCGCGTGATGGCCATCAAGCTTGTGATCGTGCTCGGCTATTTGATCTTCGCGGTGGCGCTCACCGTCTCGCCGCAGAGCATGCGCGAAGTCGGCGTCGGCCTGATCGACTTCGGCAACGTGCCGATCCGGGCAGACACCATCGTCTGCGGCCGGCACTTCAACGTCCGCAACGTCGACGGCCCGACGAGCTATCGCGTGAAGGGAACGATCGAGCACGGTCGGCCCCTGGTGACCGAATTCGTCGTCGAGCGCGACGGCCGGCGAACGGTGTATAAGCTGGGGGACGAACTGCCCGACGAGCTGCGTCCGATTCGCGAGGCCCTGGTCGAACGAGCGGTGGAACTGGTTCACCTCGGCGGCTTTTATGTGGAAACCCGCCAAGGCCAGACGACGTTGTCCGTGCAGGGCACGCTCGGCGGCGACCGCGCCTGGAAGCCGGCCCGCTTCGTCGTTGAGGATCCCACGGCGACCGTGTATTCGCGACTCGACGACGTGCCGCAACCGTGGTCGGGCAAGTTCGCGGAGTTGATCCGGCAGCAAGGTCTGGAACGGGTCGGGCTGGCGTCTTACGTTCGCCGGCACGGGCAACTTCCGCCGCTCGATTGGGCGATGATCGCGACGTTGGCGGCCATCGCCGGGGCGGGCGGAATGACGAACACGCTCTTTTCCAACTACACCCGCGACAAAGGTTGGGGCATGGGCGCCCACGTGGGGGCCATTCCCAGCGCCATCGGCGGCCGGCAGATTACGCTCTCGCACGTGGGCATGGTGTTTCAGCTCGGCGAACAGAGCTTGCGGCGGTGGCGCGGCTGGTTCCGTCATATCCTGCGCGACCAGCTTGCCATCTGGATGCTGGCCTCGTTCATCGGCATGGCGTTGCCCTGCATGTTGTCGCTGGAATTCATCCGCCATGCTCCGGTGAGCGGCGACCGCGTGGCGGCGATGGTGGCCGAAGGCATGGCCGACCGTTATCCCTCGTACCGGCACCTCCTGTGGCCGCTGACGCTGTCCGTCGGCTTTTTGATTCTGGCGCCGGGGCAGATTGTGTCGGGCGATCAGTTGGCCCGGCGCTGGACCGACATCATTTGGACATCGAGTTCGTGGGCCAGGCGGATGCGCGAAGACCGGGTCAAATACGTCTATTATTCCATTCTGGCGTTATATGGTGTATGGGGGCTGGCGGCCATGACGATGTTCGACCCGCTGCAGATTCTGAAAGCGGCGGGCGTATTGATGAACGTCTCGCTGGGCATCGCCAGTTGGCACACGCTGTATGCCAACCTGACGCTGCTGCCTCCCGGTTTGCGTCCCAACTGGCTGATGCGGGTGGGCGTCTTCTTTTGCGGCGCGTTCTTCTTGACCGTCAGCGCCATCGTGGTGGCGTCGCTCTAGGCCACACTTGAATCACCGACCGACAACCTAAGTCGGCGTGTTCAGCATTGTGTTCGCCGGGTCCGGCCCATAGAATTCGGCAACGGGGGGGTGACACGAGTGTAACCGATGACGGATTCGGAATCGACCACGAGCCTGGAAGCGCGTTGCCGGGAAGTTCTGCAGATGTGGCTGCGCTGGAATGAAGCCTCGCAGCAAGTCACAGAGCTGATGTTTCGCGAGCGCGAGAACCCCGAAAAACTCCGCGAAATGCTCGACGATCTCGATCGACAACGGCTGGAAGCCGTTACCGCCAGTCGGCAACTCCTTGATTCCTGACGGGAACTGGTCCAGCGATGCCCAATCGAACCAAACGAATCCTGCTGCTCGCGGGCGACTTCGTCGAAGATTATGAAATCATGGTGCCGTATCAGATGTTGCTGCTCGTCGGCCATCAGGTCGACGCGGTATGCCCCGGCAAGAAAGCCGGCGACCTGGTGCCCACGGCCATACATGACTTCGAAGGCGACCAGACCTATAGCGAGAAGCGCGGCCACAACTTTCGTTTGAACGCCGACTTCGCCGCGGTGAAGCCGGAAAGCTACGATGGTTTGGTCTTGCCCGGTGGACGCGCACCCGAATACCTGCGACTCAATCCGCGGGTGATCGAAATCGTGCGTCACTTCGCCAACGCCCGAAAGCCGATCGCGGCGATTTGCCACGCGGCCCAACTTCTGGCGGCGGCCGGCGTGTTGAAAGGCCGCACCTGCACCGCTTATCCCGCGATCAAGCCCGACGTGTTGGCCTGCGGCGGCTCCTGGGCCGAGCCGAACGCCGCCCTCGACAGCGCTCATGTCGACGGCAACCTGGTGACGGCCCCCGCCTGGCCCGCCCACCCGGCGTGGATGCGGGCATTCTTGGACGTGCTCGGTACGCCTTTGTAGCGAGGAATCGCGGACCTTCCCCCGCGGACTTCTCGGTCCGCGGGCGAAGGCGCCCGTCTAACGCGGTAGATTGGCGGCGTCACGGCAGCGGCCGTCGCAACCCGCCCGCCAACAGACTGACGATGAACAGCACCAGGAAAATAAAGAACAGAATCTTCGCGATGCCGTAAGCGGTGCCGGCGATGCCCACGAAGCCCATGAAACCGGCCACCAAAGCGACGATCAGGAATACCAATGCCCAGTACAACATGGCTCTCTCCTCAACGGTTGCAGTTTGTTTTCCGAGTAGGGCGGCCCTGCCCGGCCACCAACTCACGCGACGTAACGATTTGCACTTGTCGTGCCAGGCGCTAACCTTCCGGCAGCGAGATCGGCTCGGCGCCGCATTCGCATAGGATTTGTTCCGCACGCGCGAGTCGCTGCCGCTGGGCTTCAGTATGATCTTCGGCGGCGACGAGGATCTTGCCCGCACTGACGGCCTGATCGTAATAATCGGCCAGTTCTCGCTCGACGCCGCGTGTCATCATGGCGCCCATCAGACCGCCGACGACGCCGCCGGCCCAGGCCGCCAACCCGCCCGCGGCCAGCAGGCCCAGACCCGCGGTCGTGACTGCGCCGGCCAGCACCGTCAGTCCGCCGAGGGCCGCGCCGATGGCGCCGCCCACGGCCACCGCCGATGCGGTGTGCGAGCCGGCAGGCTCTTCGTGTTCGAATGCGTGAAAGTGCTCTTCCTTGGTTTGGTCGGAACAGATCACCGAGATTTGGTCGGGTGTGAATCCGGCCTTCAAGAGATTGTCGACGGCGCAATCGGCCGCCCGAATCGTCGAAAACACGCCGACACGAATCGGACGTTCCAGTGTGGAAGCGTTTTCCATGAGGCTCTACTCCTTGAATCAGTTGACCCTACAACGGACGTGCAGTTGTCGTGCCGCTGTGACGACTTTGCGGTACACCGCACTTCTGCGGCCTGATGGGAACAAACCGGTTCTTCCGGCACTCAGCCGCGGCGCTGGGTGGCCTTGCCGCGAAAGCCGAAACAACCACGAGAGCGGACGACTCCTCCATGTCGCGCGGTCGGAAGTGCGGCGTTCGCGGTGGCTGGGGCAGAGCCTAAGCGATGCCCCGGTCAAAACAGCCTGCGGCGAGTATCTTGAATGCGGTTTGTTCGTCGAGCGATCGGTGGTTTGCTCCTGGCGATTTCCTGCGCGGCCACGGTCCGAGCGCAAGAAAACACCTTCCGCTTGCTGCACACCGACCTGGAAGCGGCGCAAGTCCGCGCCGAGTTGATCCGTTCGGCGACCACGTCCATCGACACGTCGTATTACTGGATCGGCGACGACCGCATCGGCGCCTGGTTCGTTTCATTGCTGAAAGACGCGGCCCTGCGCGGAGCGCGCGTGCGGCTGGTGGTCGATGCCGCTCACAACGACGTGCCGGCCCAAGTGCAGCGGCACCTGGTCGCCTGCGGCATCCACATCAAAGAGTTCCATCCCCACTTCACCGGACACCCCTCATGGTACAACCGACGGATGCACGACAAAACGCTGATCGTCGACGGTCGGCGCCTGGTCGTTGGCGGCCGCAACATGCGCGAGTCGCATTTCGGTCTGGCGCGGCTCAACTACGTCGACCGCGACGCCTATCTTGAGGGCGAAGTCGCCCGGCAGGCCCGTCGCTACTTCGAGTGTCTGTGGCTCTGCGATGAAGTGCGCCCGACCGACTTTCGTCCAACCGTGGCCCAACGTGCCCGGCAGCAACGTAGCGAGTTGACCGGCGAAACATCGCCGGTCACCCGCGGCAGCGTCTGCCCCCAAGAGTGGCTGGCGTCGGGCTGCGGTTTGACGATTTGTGGTCAGCCGGTCGACTGCGCGGCGGTCTCTGCGGCGGACTGCGCGCGTCCGGCGACTTGTGTGACGTTCGTCTACGATCCCTGCGGCCGTAAGGGGCATCCTTGCGGCATCAGCCAGCAACTGCTGCAGTTGCTCGCCAGTGCCCGCGGCAGCATCGTGTTGGAAACGCCGTACTTCGTGATGTCGGCCGAGCAGAAGCAAGTGTTGGCCGCCGCCGCCGCGCGTGGCGTCCGCGTGACGGTCTTGACCAATTCCTTGGCGAGCACCGATCACACGACGGTGACCGCCGAGTTCCACAATCAAAAGCACTGGCTGCTGGAGCGAGGAGTCGAAATCTGGGAGCTGGCCGGTCCGAATCATCTGCACGCCAAGTCGGCCGCGGTCGACGGCACGGCCGCTTTCGTCGGCTCCTACAACTTCGACCCGCGTTCGCAGTCGCTCAACACCGAGACGGGCGTGATCGTCCGCGACGCCAACGTGGCCGCCTGGCTGCTCGACTCGATTGCCGAACATGGGTCGCGTTCGTATCTGTTTGGGCCGGACGGGCGGGCCGTAGCCGACGGCTCGCGGCAGCCCGGCGCGCCCTTGGGCCGTGTTCTCGGCATGCAGCCCTTGCGGCTTTTGGCCCCGCTGGTGCGGCGGTCGTTGTAGGGCGTCCTCAATAAGTTGTCAAAGATCCGCGGCGACGCTTGAGCGTCGCGCTGCCCAACCCGTCACGAGCTGCGGCGGACCGCCGCTCTCGTGCTCTCCTCTTCGCCCGACGGCCTGTTTTTCAGCGGCCGAACGGCCGCCGGTCCGGCGGACTTTCCGCCGGCGAATTACCCTTGCGGAAAAACAATTAGCGTTGTCAAAAACAAAACCCGCGTTCGGTTTGCCCTGCCTGCAACCCCTTGGCCTGCTGGGCTTTGCGCCGACGTCCTGGGGCGGCTCATTTTCGCGCCGCAACCATAAATCTAGGGGGGTATGGGTGATTTGGGTTTTCGATTTTAGATCGGCGGTCGCCATCGCTCATTTTTCTGTCGGGTAATCTTTCTGTCGTTCTGGTCGTTCTACCGCGGGCTGGCTTGGCATTCCCCTTGTTCCACTTGTTCTACTTCCTGGCTGGCTTGGGATGTTTCAGCGAGTCAGTTGTTG
>DATLUO010000157.1 GCA_035533075.1 Pirellulales bacterium
CACCTTACCCCGAAAGAACTGATGCACGACCGACAATCTGAGCCTCCAACTCCGGCGCTCGACGCTGGCCAGGTCGCCGCTGCGCGGCTGCCGGTCGCGGAATTGTGGCCAAAAAGCGATCGGGATACGCTTATTTAAGGGCTAGGTCAACAAAGCCTGAGTCTGAACAGCAAAAACAAATGCGCGCGTTCCTGGCAACGCTTCCCTTTCCACTACCCTTTGATTCAAACACTGTACCGGTTTATGCGGCCCTGCGCGCCGAGCTGTGGAGACAGGTCGGAACGAAGCAAGGACGAAAGTGGAAGGAAAAATATCCAGAGGAGTTGGTTTGCCGCATAACTGGCAAGGAGCTTGGCATTGACGAACGCGACCTTCAAATCGCCTGTATTGCCGTCCAATACAACTTGATCTTGGCAACCGCCGATCGCAATTATGGGATGCTTGCGATAGAGCAAGCGTCAACGGCCATCGCCGCCAAAGACAAAACTCTCGTCTTGCGCGTAGACGATTGGGGCAAGTAGAGTACGCCGTCCGCCGCCACCATCGCCCCGAGTGACGACCGCTTTTGTTTTTCGTTTTTCTGCCGCTTTCGGCTCAGCATCTCGCGCTCAAGAGTTTCGCGGTCGCGCTCGTAGTCTTCGAGCGAATACGCTGCTTCGATGTGACGCTCTTTCATTAAACCGTCGGCCTCGTAGACCGCTATGCCGAGCAGCTCGGCGACTTGTCCGATGCTCAGTTTCTCGGCCTGATACCAGGCGATAGCCATTGCTTCCTTTGCTGCCTGAGTCAAATCGCCACCAAGCTGCTTTTCCAGCGACTGTCGCACGGTGTCGGGAATGTCGATCGTTAGCTTCATCGGCCATTGCCTCCTCAAGGAACCATACCGCGCCGCGGACGCATCCGTCAAGAAAACCAGCAATATGGTAGTGGGTCAGTCTAATCCTGAGATTTCTTGTCGTCATCCGCCGGCGATTCGAGCTTCGGCTTAACGACGGTGCCATCCATGAGCACAATCAACGCGATCTTGTGGCTTCCAGTTCCAGGGGTAACGCCAGTTTTTTTGGACCCGTAGTAGTACACGAGCCATATCCAGCGCTGCTGATCCGACAGCGGGGGAACCATCAAATGGAGAGAGCCTTGGTGCCATTCGCAATCTTCAGGAAGCTCGATGGCTGCGTCTAGCACGATTCTCGCAAGGTTCATCGCGGATCTTGCCGACACCGGCGGGTTAGGCTTATCGTCGGCCCATGCCGGCGAATCGAGCAGCTTGGCTTCCGATACCGCGCTAACGTAGGTTTTGCCGAATGCGCTCGAACGGAGAGTGAAGTCGCCCTGCTGGAAACACATCAGGGCTGACGCGAGCATGACGCGCGATGCAAAAAGACCGACCACAGGGATACCTCGTTGTTAGATTTGACGGAAAGCCAGCGCGGCGGCCGCCCGTGTGGACTTGTTCGGGCGTTTGCCGCGACTTGGGCTGAATTCAAAGAGCCTATTTCCGCTCGACGACCCAGATGTTGCGATACACCACGGGGTTGCCGTGGTTCTGCAACATCAGCGGGCCGGTGGGGGCCTCTTTCGATCGGCCGCCCGGCGTCAGCCGCGGAATCTCCAGGTCGTCGTAGATCACCACGCCGTTGTGCCGCAACGTGGCCCGCGCGTTGGCGACTTTCTTGTCGCCGTCGAACTTGGGCGCCGTAAACTCGAAGTCGTAGGTCTGCCAGGAAAGCGGCGGCAAGCACATGTTCACTTTCGGCTCGATCATCGCATACAGCCCGCCGCACTCGTTGTTCTTTCCTTCCAGACCGAAAGAATCGAGCACCTGGAACTCATAGCAGTCTTGCAGATAGACGCCGCTGTTGCCGCGGGCCTGGCCCTGGGCCGTGGGCATGAACGGCGTGCGAAACTCGATGTGCAGCGTACAACTTCCGAACGACTGCTTGCTGCGGGTGCCGACCTGCAGCCAGCCTTCGGGCGTCATCTTGCCGCCCTCGAAGTTGTCGGCACTGGTGCCGTCGAACAGCACCACGGCGCCTGCCGGCGGCTTGGCGCCCAGCGTCGGGCTTTTGCGCTCGACCTTGTTCAACTTGCCGTGCTCTTTGCCCGACGCGTCGAGCACCTTCAGCACGCCCTGCTCGATGCGTCCCTCATGCTTCTCGCCCTTGAATACCGTGACGCTCCCGTCGGTCTTGCCTTCGATGCTATGTTTGTTGTCGCCCTTTTGCCAGCCTTCGCCCGGCAGCCCGCCGGGATAGGCGACGGCGCGGAATTTACCGTCGCCCAGCGCGATCACCTGGATGCCCAGCTTTCGCTGTTCGCCGTCGGCGGCGGTGACCTGACCGACGTACTCGCCCTGCGTGACGAAATCAGGGCCGGCCGAAGCGGCATCGGTGAACGTAGGTAGGCCGCCTTCCGCGGCGCAGGCCGCCAGGGTCGGTGCCAACGAAAGCGCGCAAAACAAACAAAAGCCGGAGCGAGACATGGGTGCGGTCCTCATCGTGTTGGTGTGCGAAAAAGCCGAACGTCGAGGATAATCGAAGTCGAGACGGTTGGAAAGGATGAGGCATCCGCCACAAAAGCTGCAACTTGCTTGACGCCGCGGCGGTGAGTGGTACGATCAGGGCTGTGAGAAGAGGCGGCCTACGGGCCTCATGTCTGCGGCGGAACACCGCTCAAGTTGCTCTTCGCGTTGCGGAAACCCGACCTTCCGTTTGGTCGAGTGTCGAACACCGATCCGCATTTGGGTGTGCCTTCCCTCAGCACGGCCAGAACCGTTTGCCGCTGGGTCCGGTTTTTAATCGGCTGAGGAGGTTTCCCTATCAAGTTGCCGGCGCCCCGCGTTCAAGGCCGTCTCGGAACCGGCCGATGGGCGAGGCGGCGCCAGGTCCCCAGGTGTTTTCAGGCGACGGCCTGCGCAGGTGTTGCTGCCAGATCCGGCCCTTCTTTTACGCGGAGCAAGAGAGCAATGAGGTCCTTGTTTCAATCGTGGCAGTTGGCGGGCGGGGCGTTGGGAATCGTTCTATTACTGCTCGGCGCGGCTCAAGGGGGCGCGCCGGCCTCGGTTAACGGTGCCGGCAAGGCCGCGGCGGCCGCCCAGAAACCGCGGCGTACTGATGGCGGCGCGACGTCGAACGATTTGAAACTCATCAAACCCCGTGGCCGCAACCAGGCTGCCGACACGGCCGATGGCGAATTGCTGGACCAAACTGATCGGCAGAACCGCACCGTCGAGGGCTTTTTGCGGGCCGAGGTCCGCAACGGCCTGAACCGAGCGCGCCAGACTATGGGCAGCAATCCCGAACAAGCCCAAGAAACGCTCCAGTTGCTCATCGACAAGGTGCGCCGCGCCGGCGAACTTCGCGCCAAGGTGCGCACCCAGCTCGTCGAGTCGCTCGAGGCCGCGCTGCGGGCGGCCCGCCGCGAGGTTCAGGCCCAGGCCGAGCGCCGGCTTGAGGCCCAGCAAGCCGCCGCTGAACGCGAAGCCCTGGAGCGCATCAATCGCGCGCTGTTTTTGCAAGAACAGAAAACCGATCAGCTCATGTTGCGGTTCAACGCCCTGATGGGCGAAGAGCGCTATCGCGATGCCGAGGCGCTGGCCGCGATCGCGGAAGAAATGAATCCGGGGCAGGCCGGATTGCGCGGGGCCGAGTTGACCGCGCGAATGGTGGGATATGCGGCTGACATGAACGCCGTGCGCGACATGCGGCACAGGGGCTTCGTCGACGCGGCTTACCAGGTCGAGTTGTCGCACGTGTCGAGCCCGGACGAGCCACCGATCATTTACCCCGACGTCGAAACGTGGCAGTTGCTCACCGAGCGCCGCAAGAAGTACAAAGCGGTCGACGTGAAGCAGCACGGCCCCAGCGAGACCAAGATTCTGGCGGCCTTGGACGACAAGACCGAGCTCGATTTCACCGAGCAGCCGCTGACCGACGTCATCGATTACCTCAAGCAGCGGCACAACATCGAGATCCAGCTCGACAACCGGGCGATCGCCGAGTCCGGCATTGGCAGCGACGCGCCGGTCACACGCAGCATCAAGGGCATCACGCTCCGCTCGGCCTTGAAGCTGTTGCTCGGCGAGATGGACCTGACGTACGTGCTTCGCAACGAGGTGCTGCTGATCACCAGCCGGACCGAAGCCGAGAACATGCTCAGCACGCGCGTCTATCCCGTGGCCGACCTGGTGGTTCCGATTCAGCAACCGCGAGCGGGTGGCATGGGTGGCATGGGCAGCATCGGCCCCGGCATGGGTGGAACGAGCGGTGGCATGGGTGGCGGTATGGGTGGCATGGGTGGCGGTATGGGTGGTATGGGTGGCGGCATGGGAATGGGCATGGGTATGGGAGGTGGCATGTTTTGACGAGCGACATCGACCGGTGGCAAGTTGGTCCTTCATTTTGGATTCGCTTTGGCAGCCCGCAACGGCAGGTACGCGCGGACCCGGCGCCAGCAGGGACGCGCCGAGGCATAGCCGGCCAGCGCCAGACGGCTCACGAAGCGGCGAGGGGCAATCAGCACCTTGCCTACCGCGTAGTCGCGGGTGGCCCACTTGGCGGTCGCGTCGGTCAACGGTCCCCAAAAGTCGACCAGCCGCACGTCGCCCGAGCTAAAAAATCCTTCCAACAACATCGCTCGCAACAATTGGCCGGGCGAAAGCGCGGCATAGGCGGCATCATAGCCGACTTTGGTCGAGTAGTATGCGCCTTTGGCGCGGCATCCGTACTCGAACGCGATCGGCCGATCGTCGTGTTTCAGAAACATAAGTTGCAAATGTCCCAGGTCGGCCATGCTGCCGGCCTGGCGCAAATACCAGTCGAAGATAGTCGGCGCGCGCAAGATCGAAGTTCCCGCGCCGCCTTTCCAGCTCCGATCTTCGAGCTCGCAGGCATGTTTTAGCAACGTGGCCAGTTGCGCCGCGGGTTGCGTGTGTATCTCCAGCGAGAGTTTGCCGGACTGTTTCGCCCGCCTGGCCGCTTTGCGAAGATGGCGGCGATGATTGCCTGACCAGCGGGCCTGGTATTCGTCCCAGCGGCCGTCGATTTGCACCTGGCCAACGCGCTGAGACGGAACGACCATCGCGTCGAGACCGCGGCCCCTTGCCGCCGCGAGCAACGCCTGCCAGCGCGGCGCTTCGTAGGCCACCGGGGCCAGGCACAACAGGGGCCAAGGAGCTTCGTTCAAGCCCTCAACCAGGAGATCCAAGACAGCGGCTTCGTCGGCCGCATCGTCGAGCAAGAGGTCGCCGCACAATCCCCAGGCGTTCGAGGGCAGGCCTCCGCAAGCGGTCCATTTCGACGAATGCGAGGCGACCAACGGCAACGCCGCGAGAAAGGTCTTCCTTTGTTCAACGACCAGACCGTAAAACGCGGCGTCGGGCCTGAAGTGCGTCAGCCATTGGGCCGCGAACTCGGCCCGCGCGAAGGGCGCGCTCACCTCGCTGCGTTGCCAAAGCGCGTCCCATTGCGACGCCGCCTTGCGCAACTCCTCGGCCGAACGGAGATAGCTGAGCTTGAGCATGAGCTTCACGGTGGCTGTGTCGAAGCAACGATAGCTTTTTTATGACCGTGGCGGCGATGAATCCCCCGCCGTCACCTGTATAATGGAATGCGAGAGTAATGACCGCCGAAACGGAGAAGCAACGCGGAGACAAGAGGAATGACCACAGTACCCATCCAGGAAGCCGGAATCCGTCTTTCGGAATTGATCCACGGACTCAGGCCCGGCGACGAGGTGATTATCACCGAAGACAATCAGCCAGTGGCGAAACTCATCGGCCAAGCGATATCGGTTCGCCAGCCCCGGCGACGCGGTAGCGCTAAAGGGAAGCTGATCATTCATGAAGAAGACGAGGAGCACCTCAAAGACTTCAAGGAGTACATGCCGTGAGGCTTCTCCTCGATACCCACGCCTTCCTGTGGTACATCCTCGACGATCCACAATTGAGCGCGAAAGCCGATGCGCTTATTAGCGATGCGAACAACGAGATTGAAGTCAGTCCCGCTTCCTATTGGGAAATCGCGATCAAAATCCGGCTCGACAAATATTCTTTGCCGGAGCCATATCAGATGTTCATGGAGCGCGAGATTGCGACCAACGGCTTTCGTATTTTACATATTGAGCCGAAACACACGGCACTCATCACGACGATGCCGTTTCATCACCGCGATCCGTTCGACCGGCTGATCGTCGCTCAGGCACAGGTGGAGCAAATCGCGATTGTCAGCGGCGACACAGCCCTCGACGCTTACGGCGTCACGAGGCTTTGGTGAAGAGGCGGTTCGTTTTCTCATTGCTTCTTCCACCGCTGCCGCAGCGCCTCGTAAAACAACACGGCCGCGGTGGCCGACACATTCAAGCTGTCGGCCACGCCCAGCATGGGCAACTTGATGGCCACCACGTCTTCGCCACGCCAGGCGTCGGAAAGGCCGGCCGTTTCGCTTCCCAATACCAACGCTGCCGGCAGGTCTAGCCCTGCCTCGGTGTAGTGCATGTCGGCATCGACGCGGGCCGTATAAATCCGCAATGCATGCTCGCGGAGAAAACGCACCGCGTCTTCCGCGCTGGCCACGGCGACGGGCATCGAAAATACCGTACCCAGGCTGGCACGGACCACGTTCGGGTTGAACAGGTCGGTGCCCTGTCCGGCGGCGATCACCGCCGACACTCCCGCGGCGTCGGCCGTGCGCAGAATCGCCCCCAGGTTGCCGGGTTTTTCTAGGCCCTCGACCACCGCGACGAGCGGGCAGCCGGGCAACTGCAAGTCGGCCAGCGAGCGCCGCGGCGTCGTGGCCACGCCCATCACCCCTTCGGCACGCTCGCCAAAGGCCAGTTTTTCGAATACCTGCGGAGTGACCGTCAAACGAGCGACGCCCGTTTCGTCGATCCGCTTCAGGGCCTGCTGCGCGGCGGGCGATTGGCAGAGCGGTCCGCAAACAAAGAGTTCGACGAGCTCGACGCCGGCGGCCATGGCCCGCATCAGCTCGCGCGCGCCGTCGATGAGCATGCGGCCCTGCTTTTCGCGCTGCCGACGCTGGCGAAGCTTGACGGCGTCTTTAACGTGCGGATTGTGAAGGCTCGTGATGTGCAAGGGCGACCATCTCTTCCAGCAAGCGGCGGGGCGCACCGATCTCCAGCACATGGACTTCGCCGGTGTAGCGGTCGGCTCCGGGCGTCAAGAATCCAGGCTTCGAAGCCACAAAAGTGCAGGTGTGGCGGGCGCGGACGGTGGGCGTGGCGGCCGTGCCCGTGTCGCAATCGAGGCCGCTGGGCAGGTCGATGGCCACAATCGGGATTCCACTGGCATTGAGCTGCTCGATGACCGCGTCGACCGGCGGGCGCGGCGCACCGGTGGCGCCGGTGCCCAGCAAGGCATCGACAATCCACTCTGCGCCGGCAAGCTGCCGTTGGAATCGCTCGCCGTCGTGCTGTTGGCCGAAAACTTCGATCGGCACTTTCGACGTTCGCAAGATGTCGAAATTCACCGCGGCATCGCCCGACAGCTCGTGCATCGTGGTCCACAGCAACACGCGCACCGGCAGGCCGCGGAGATCGAGATGCCGGGCGACCACGAAACCATCGCCGCCATTGTTCCCCTTGCCGCAACAGATGATCACCGGGCCGCGCACGCCCAGTTGGCACAGAACGTCGGCCACGCCACGGCCGGCGTTCTCCATCAGCACGAGGCCCGACATGCCATACTCGGACACGGCGCGTCGATCGACTTCGCGGGTCTGCTGGCGGTTAAGTACAGTTGGCGGCATGGTACGGCAGGGTACAATAGATGCCGATGGGGAAACAAGACCCTCTGATCGGTTTTGAGAAACAGAACCGGCAATGCATTGAGCCTAGGGTGGGACCAGCGAGCTTGCGAGCGCCGGCCCACCGTTAGCGACGTCACTTGTGGTGGGCCGGCGCTCGCAAGCTCGCTGGTCCCACCCTGCGTCGAATACCGAAGTTGTTTGTCAAAACCGATCAGAGCCGAAACGAATCTTTTCAGCACCGACCATGCCACTCTACGAATATCAGTGCGACGCTTGCGGCGATGAGTTTGAGCTTCTCGTGCGATCGGGCGACAAGCCTGAGTGTCCAAGTTGCCGCAGCCCCCGGCTGGCCAAGCGGCTGAGCGTTCCGGCGGCCCCGGTAACTTCCGGCACCAATTTGCCGATGGCCGATGCTCCCTTCATGGGTTGCGGCAAGCCCGGCTGCGGCCCCGGCGGTTGCGGCATGGGCAACTGAGTCGCGCATGCGGATCGCTTGCTTCGGCGGAATCTACAGCAACTACCTGGCGCTGGAAGCGGCCATTCGGCTCGCCCAACGGCGCGGCGTCGACGCCCTCTATTGCTTGGGCGATCTGGGGGCCTTCGGCCCGCATCCCGACAGAGTGTTTCCCCTGCTTCGCGAGAACGGTGTCTTCTGCCTGCAAGGCAATTACGACGATTCAGTCGGGCACGGTCTCGACAACTGTCAATGCGGCTACATCGATCCTCGCGACAACCACTTCGCGCAAATCAGCTACGACTACACGTTGGCCAACACGTCGGACGAAAACCGTCGCTGGCTTTGCTCGCTGCCGCCGCAACATCGGTCCGATTTAGACGGACTCCGGCTGCTGATGTGTCACGGCAGCCCGCGCAAAGTGAACGAGTTTCTCTGGGAGTCGACCACGCCGACTCACTTTCTCGACAAACTGGCCGACGACCACGCGGCCGACGTCATCCTGGCAACGCACAGCGGCATCCGTTGGCAGCGAGCGTTGAGCGGTGGCAGGCGGTTCGTGAACGTCGGCGTGCTGGGCCGGCCGGAAAACGACGGCCGCACCAACGTCTGGTTCGCGATCGTCGGCCACGACCAAGACGGCGTCACGGTGGAGTATGTGCCGGTGGAATACGACCACCGCAGTCTGGCCCGTGAGATGGCGGAGGAAGGTTTGCCCGCCGAGTTCCAGGAAGCGGTATTGACCGGCTGGTGGACGACTTGCTTGGAGATTCTGCCCAGCAAGGAGCGGCGTCGAGGAAGGTATTAATCGCGCGTGGCGGAATTACTCTGCCCCAGCCACCCGCCCCACCAGACTTCTCACGAAGTCAGCTACGGGCACTGGCCGTCGCTAACTTCGCGATAATGGCCGGCGAGCGCTCGGGCTGCATGCTCCGCGCCGAATGCCTCTTCCATGCGGCGACGCGCGGAGCGGCCCATCGCTTCGCGCTCGGCGGGCGACTCGATCAATTCGACGATGGCCTCGGCCAACGAATCAACGTTGTTCGCGGGAACAAGCCGCGCCATGGTCGCCGCGGGAAAAACCTCGCGCGTGCCGCCGACATCGGTGGCGATGCATGCCACGCACGCCGCCGCCGCCTCCAGGAGCACTCGGCCCAGCGGCTCTTGCCGCGCCGGGTGAACCAGCAGGGTGACTTCGGGCAAGACCCGCTCGACGTGGACGATCGCTCCTAAGAAATGGAACCGCCGCGCCAGGCCCGCCGCCTCGATCGACGCGCGCAGGGCTGCCTCATACTCGATCGCTTCGGCCTTTTGCGAATGGCGTTCGCCGACCAGCAGCCAGTGCAGTGCCGGCAAGCGGTCTTTGACGCGCGCGGCGGCACGCGCCAGCACATCGTGCCCCTTGCGCATGACGAGCTGCCCGATGCTTGCCGCCAAGACCGCGTCGTCCGGCAAACCAAGTTCGCGGTGCAGCCAACCGGTGGGCGCCCGCGGCCGGAACAGGTTCAGATCGACGCCGTTATGGCAGACCCGCGTGCGCTCGGCACTTACGCCTTGCTTCAAGTGGAACTCGCGCGTGGCCTGCGACACGGCCAGCAGCCGCGCATGCCGATTCAGATCGGCCACCGCGGCGGCGCTCAAGCCGACGACGTCGCGCAGGTGCGCGATGCTCGGCATGCCGGCCGCTTCGACCACCGCTGCCGAAAGCCGCCCCATGCTCAGACTGTTGGCGTGCAAGAGCGCCGGCCGGATTTCTTCGAGCAGCGAGCGCAGCGCTTGCCGCAGTTGCTGGCGCGACATCGCCCGATCGGACGGATGCACGTTGAACGGCCGATGTTCGACGCCGCAACCAGCCAGCACATCGGCCAGCGGCCCTTCCGGCGGCGCCAGCGCCACAGGTTCGATGCCTGCTTGAAGCAAATAAGGTAACGTCGCCAGCAGCGAGCGTTCGCCCCCCAATAACGTCGGATACTCGAATAGCCAAGCGACCTTCAAGCCGACAGCAGAACCAAAGTCCGTGGCAAAATCAAGCAGCGCGGGGGGGCGGGTGTTACACGCGGATAGAAATGTCCCCTGTTTCTGACGGATAGAAATGTCCCCTTGGGTGTTCCTACTCCCGCTGTGGGGTTGGACTGCGTAGCGCAGGGAGCGCAGCGACCGGAGCGGAGCAGTC
>DATLUO010000158.1 GCA_035533075.1 Pirellulales bacterium
ATTTTGGATTTTCGATTTTGGATTTTGGATTCCGCCAATCGAAAATCCAAAATCCAAAATCACCGGTGGGCCGGCGCTCGCAAGCTCGCTCGCTCCCACCCTACGTTCGCACGAGTGTTGCTGTTAAAAACGGAGAAGCCGGAAATGTGGCGCGCCTTGTTTCTTGCCTTGGGGATTTATTGCTGCGTGCTGGGGGCCGAATGCCTCGTGATTGAGAAGGCCACCATGCCTTCTCGCGGCGAACAGCGCGGCATGTTTGGTCTTGCCGCCCCCAAACGAGAACTCACGCCCTCCGACTGGGCGCCGTGGAGCCTGCTGTCGGCGGGCACCGTGACGATTCTCTACTCGTTCACGCTGCCGCAACGCCTGCACAAGGCACCCTAGCTACCAGCCCATGACCATGTTCGATTCGATGACTTTGCGCGCCCGTTCCAGGTCGGAACCGGTCTCGTGCATGTAAAGCCGAATGGCATGGACTTTGTCGCCGGCGGCCTTCGAGAGGCAGTCGCGTGCCGTGTGGCAAACATCGACTTGCCCGGCAATGCCCAGGGCACTCTTGGAAATCACCCAGGTGTCGCGGGGGCGTTTGGTCAGCCGCAGCACCCGTTCGCTGGGATAGGCGTCGTGAACCACGGCGGCGGCGGCGTCTTGATCGTGGGCCCAGGTGATAATAATGTGCGACTCTGTTTCCACTTCGAACAGTGGCATCGAGCGGTCCTCCTTTCCACGGGGAGAGAGATGAGATAGGCCGAATCGTGGTATGATCGGCGCTCTACACCCGATGGTACGGTTCCCCGCTTCGCTCGTCAACGCTCGTGTACCCCAAAATCGCCCAGTTCAAGTCTCCCGCGGCGTTGCGGGGCCGTCTAGCGCGGCTCGGCCTGGAACTGCCGCTGGACGAAACGGTTCTTACATCGGCGGCCGGTTCGCCGCTGGCTGAACCCGTCGAGATTCGCGGTCGGCGGGTCGGCAATCGCTGGTGCATTCAACCGATGGAAGGCTGGGACGCCCATCGCGACGGATCGCCCTCCCGGCACACCTTGCGCCGCTGGCGAAACTTCGGCATCAGCGGGGCCAAGCTGATTTGGGGCGGCGAAGCGGCGGCCGTCGACGCGGCGGGCAGGGCCAATCCGCGGCAGACGTTGGCCACCGCCTCCAACCTCGCCGGGCTGGCCGCGCTCCTGGATGAACTTTGCCGCGCCCATCGCCAGCGCCACGGCGACACCGACGACCTGCTTGTTGGCCTGCAACTCACCCACTCGGGCCGCTTTTGCCGGCCCCATAGCGGACAACTCGAACCTCGCATCGCCTTTCATCACCCGTTGCTCGACCAAAAGTTCGGCATCGACCCGGACGATCGCTCGCTGGTCTGGACCGATGACGAGCTTGAGCGGCTCATCGACCGCTACGTCGAGTCGGCCGGTGTTGCCTCACAGGCCGGCTTTCAATTTGTCGATGTCAAGGCCTGCCACGGTTATCTGCTGCACGAGTTCCTCAGTGCGCGAATCCGGCCCGGCCGTTTTGGCGGCGACTTCGAGGGCCGCACCCGCCTGTTGCGGACCATCGTCGAGCGGGTGCGCGACGGTTACCCGCGGTTGCTCGTCGGCGTCCGGCTGAGCGTCTTCGACGTGGTGCCTTACGTCACCAGCCGCGAAATCGGTCGGCCGATGGAGTATGGAGGGTTGCTGCCGTATCAATTTGGGTTCGGAGTGGCGCACAGCAATCCGCTGGAAATCGACCTGGCCGAGCCGTTGCTGCTGTTGGCCCAGCTCAAAGCGCTCGGCGTGGCATTGGTGAACATCTCGTGCGGCAGCCCGTACTATTCGCCGCACATTCAGCGGCCCGCCATTTTTCCGCCCAGCGACGGTTATCAACCTCCCGAAGACCCGCTGGCCGGTGTGGCACGTCAGATCGAAGTCGCCCGGCAGTGCAAGGATGCGTTTCCCGATTGGCCCCTGGTCGGCAGCGGGTACAGTTATTTGCAGGACTACCTGCCGCACGTGGCGCAGGCGGTAGTTCGAGCGGGCTGGATCGATTTCGTCGGACTTGGCCGAATGGTGCTTGCCTATCCTGAATTACCCGCCGACGTGCTCGAGCGCGGCATTCTGGAGCGCAAGCGAGTGTGTCGCACGTTCAGCGACTGCACGACGGCTCCCCGCAACGGCCTTGTGTCAGGCTGCTATCCGCTCGACGGCTACTACAAGACATTGCCGGAAGCGGAGGCGCTGCGAGCGATCAAGCGTGTGTAGTGTGGAAGCGAGCGAGCTTGAGAGCGCCGGCCCAGCGTATTAGGGTTCAGGGTTCTATGTCCGACAACACAGCACTCCCTGAAACTCCCTCGTCGGAAGGCGAAGCTCCGGGAGCGCCACGTTCTGCCGAGGAAGCGCTGGCCAGCGAGGCGGCCCTGGCGATGGGCGCGGCCTGGCGGACGGGCCAGCGTGTCGGCGTCGAAGAGTTGCTGTTGCGTTATCCTTTGCTCAAGTCGTCGCCGCAAGCGGTGCTGAGGTTGATCAGCGAAGAGCTTTGTCTGCGGCACGAGGCGGACGAGAAAGTCGACCTCGAAGAGATCGCGGCCCGGTTTCCTCAATGGCGGGCCGAACTGGAGGTGCTGCTCGCTTGTCACGACCTGTTCGAAGCGCCGCTGCCCCCGCCCGATTTTCCGCGGCCGGGCGAATGTTGCGGCGACTTCGAGTTGCTCCGCGAGATCGGCCGCGGCTCGCAAGGCCGCGTTTTCCTGGCCAGGCAACCATCGCTTTCCGATCGGGCGGTGGTCGTCAAGCTGACCGCGCTCGATGTCTCCGAGCATCTGTCGCTGGCGCGCTTGCAGCACACCGGCATCGTGCCGCTCTATCTGGCGCAAGACCTGCCCGAACGCCGGCTGCGGCTGCTTTGTATGCCGTTCATGGGCGGCGCCAGCCTGGCGGCCGTGCTCGCCGCGATGAAGCCGGTCCGCATCGACGATCGCTCCGGCAAGACGATCGCCGAGGCCCTGCTCCGCTGCCACATCGCGGCGCCGAGCGCGCCCGTGGGCGGTCCCGTGCTCAACTTCCTCAATCAGGCGACTTACGTGCAAGCGGTGTGCTGGATCGGCGCTTCGCTGGCCGAGGCCTTGCACTACGCCCACCAACGCGGTCTGGTCCACTTCGATCTCAAGCCCTCGAACCTGCTGCTGGCCGGCGACGGCCAGCCGATGCTGCTCGATTTTCATCTTGCCCGCGGGCCGATCGTTCCGGGGCGGACGGCGGCCGAGTGGGTGGGCGGCACGCAACAGTACATGCCGCCCGAACAAGCGTCGGCGCTGGAGGCCGTGCGCGGCGGCCGGCCGGTGCCGCGGGCGGTCGATGCGCGGGCCGACATCTACGCGCTGGGCATGATTCTCGACGAAATGCTCGCCGGCGAGGGCCCGCTGACGCATCCGGCTGAAGGCCCCTATGGGTTGCGACACGTCAATCGGCACGTCACCCGCGGCCTGGCCGACGTTCTGGCGAAATGTCTCTCGCCGGACCCCGACGGTCGCTATGCCGACGCGCAGTCCCTGGCCGATGACTTGCGCCGGCATCTGGCCGACCTGCCGTTGCGCGGCGTGCGCAACCGCGGCCTTGCGGAACGCTGGCGGAAATGGCGTCGCCGGCGGCCGCAGTCGGCGGTGCGGCTTGTCAGCTCAATGGCGGCCTTGGCCGCGTTGGCCGCCGTCGCCTGGTTGTGGGCCGGCCAGCGGACCGACCAGTCGCAGTTGGCGCTCGTCGACGGCCAGCAATGGCTCGACCGCAAGGGGTACGACGCGGCGATCGACCGTCTCCAGCGCGGGCTCGACGCCTTGAAACCAGTCCCTGGTGCCGCCCTGCTGAAGCGCACGTTGCGAGAGCGCCTCGACGCCGCTCGGCGGGCAAAGCTGCTCGACGACCTCCATCAGTTCGTCGAACGACTGCGGTTCTTGGACGGCGGTTCGCTGCTGGCCGGCGAGCGGTTGATTGAGGCCGGACGCACCTGCCAGTCATATTGGGCCGTGCGGGACCGGCTGCTCGATCGCGATTCGCAAACGATCGCCGGTGTGTCGCAGGCCTCGGTACAGGCCGACCTGCTCGATCTGGTCCTGTTCTGGATCGACATCGAAGCTCGCCTGGCCGCCGACGATTCCGAAAGCACCCGGCGTGCGCTGGCCTTGCTCGATGAGGCCGAAGCCACGCTTGGCCCCAACGAAGTTTTGCGCCGTACACGGCGGCTCCGGGCCGGTGCGAACTCCGCACCGACTACGACCGGCAGTCATCCGGCCCTGCCCGCGGCGCCCGAACACAACGCCCTGGGTCGCGTTCTGCTGCGCGCGAATGACGAGCGCGGGGCGCTGGCCGAGTTTCGCCGCGCGGTGACGGAGCGGCCTCAGGACTTCTGGGCCAATTATTACCGCGGCCGCTGCGCCTATCGGCTCGCTCTCTATCCCGAAGCGCTGAATGCGTTCTGCGTGTGCGTGGCCTTGGCCCCCACCCACGCCGAGTGCTTCTACAATCGGGCATTGACCTACGCGGCCCTCGATCGTCCCGATGCGGCCCTGGCCGACTACGACCGTGCCTTGCAGCTCGACCCGCAGCTCACCGCGGCGGCCGAGAACCGGGCAGCCCTTCGCCGGCAGATCGGTTCATCCGCCGATGACGATCGGGACGACACACGGTGAGGCGGGATTGCACCTACTCTTGCGTAATCTCTCGAATCACGCGGCAAGGGTTGCCGGCCGCGAACACCGCCTCGCCGATGTCGCGCGTGACCACGCTGCCCGCGCCGATCACCGACCGGGAACCGATCGTCACGCCCGGACAGATCATCGCCCCGCCTCCAACCCAGACGTCGTCGCCGATCAGGACCGGCTTGCCGAACTCGCGGCTACGCCGTTGGTGGGCGTTCATGGGGTGCGTCGCCGCATAGATTTGCACCGCCGGCCCGAACATGGTGAAGTCGCCGATCGTCACCCGGCAGACATCGAGCACGACGCAGTTGAAGTTGAAAAACACCCGCTCGCCGAGAAAGATGTTCGACCCGTAGTCGCAATAGAACGGCGGCTGGATCCAGGCACTCTCGCCTCCCCCGCCCAGCAAGGCCCTTAAGATGCGGCGGCGGTTCTCCCGCTCGCACTCGCGGCTGAAATTCAACTCGTGGCAGAAATCCCTGGCTTGCTCGCGAAGTCGAACCAATTCCGGACACAGCGGATCGTACAACTCGCCCCCCAGCATCTTCTCTCGTTCGCTCGGCATGGGTCTGCTACCTTACAGTGCCGGCAGGATCAAATCGGCGTGCAGATATCGCTTGAGCTGCCGAACGACCGTCAAGAACTTCTCGAAGTCGACCGGCTTGGTGACGAAGGCGTCCACCCCCAGCAGTTCGCTCTGGATGCGGTCCTCTTCGTCGTCCGAACTGGTCATGATCACCACGGGAATGCCGCTCAGCGTTTCATCGGCCTTGACTTCTTGCAACACCTGGCGGCCGTCTTTTTTCGGCAATCCCAGGTCGAGCAGAATCAGGTCGGGACGCGGAGCACGGGCAAACTTGCCGTCCTGACGCAAAAACTCCATCGCTTCCGCGCCGTCACGAATCAGCGTCATGCGGTGCTGAATCTGGCCCTTCTTCAAGGCGCCGATGGTCACGCTGGCATCGACCAGCCCGTCTTCGACGAGCAGGATCTCCATCGGCCGCCCAATTGTCTGGTTGAACATCAATCCCCTCCTCGCCCACGGCACTGACCCGTCGCACAGCAACCGCCTGCTGGTGCCGTCTTCCGTAATTGTATACATCACGCGGCCGAGAATGAGACCTCGGCGGTGGCTGGGGCAGAGCCTGGCCAGGTGGAGGATGGCACTTCGTTCATCTCG
>DATLUO010000159.1 GCA_035533075.1 Pirellulales bacterium
CCATTGCGCGCACGACGGCGCGCAGCATGATTCGCGGTGATGGTCTGTCAATAAACAATCGCGCTTCATGTGTGACTGTTTGCCCCGAGCCAGTCGGGGCCACGCGAAATCGGAGCAACGTTCGACTATGTGGTTCAACGATCATCGGAAGCTGGTCGATTTGGGCACAGCCGCAGCTCGTTTGCGCGCCGAGGATCGTTATCGCCTGCTGGGTGGCGTTTCGTACTGTGAACTCCGCAACCGATTCCTCATCAGCCTTTGGTACCGCGACGACCTGCAGCGGTCGCTCAACGATTAACGGGTAACCGGTCATGCGGGCCAGCGACGGCCAGGCAGCCGCGTGGGCGGGAAAGAAAATCGCCGCAGCGCAGCCCGCGGTCGCTCCCAGGAGCCTAAATTGGCTGGCGAACGACGACAAGAAGTTCGCTGTCGTCGCGGGGCCGTCGCCCTTCTGCGGCTTGGTTGTGCCGAACAATACGGCAAGCATCAGCAACGAATCCAGGGCGAACGACACTGACGGATGGACTTCTGCCGCGCCAAAACAACGGCACGTTTTCGCGCCGCCGGCCCAGAGAGCTAGCGAGTAGGCGGCGAAGGCCGTGAAGGTCGCCGCCGTCAACCAGCGAAGCGGACGCGCAAAGACGCCCAGAAAAAGCCGAACGGCCAGCCCCAGCTCGTATTCGACCAGGCCCATCTGCACGGGCCGCGTCCAGATGCCGTGCGTGGTGATCGGCGAAAACTCGATGTGCCGCGCCTTCAAGACGGCGGCGACCAATAGCACGAGCGCAGCCGCCGTTCTGGCGGTGCGAAACGTAGGCAACCGAGGCCGTGGCGAAAAATGCATGGTGCAGACTCCCTCCTATACGCACGAGGGCTTTGGTTCTGGCTGGCCGTCAATGTAGACTTGGCCGTCACCGTTGTCAAGTGGCCGAGCGCCACGGTCGACAGGAAGCCGATTCGCCGGCGATCGCGATCAGAACTGCGGGTGTTGCCAGGCGCACCGCCTAGCGGTATATTCCAGGCAAGACATCTCTGAGAGGGCCTCGTCCGATGGCTGCACTTATCGGTGAATCGCGTGTTGAGCGGCGGCAGGCGAGCGACGGAGCGCCGCTTGTGTTCCGGAGCAACCAGGACGCTTTTTCGCGCTACGCCTGCTCGCGGCCGCTCGCGTATGCCCTCTTTCGGGCCGCGGAATGCGACGAGCTGGCGGCATTGCGCATCCCGCGGCCCGTGCTTGATGTCGGCTGCGGGGAAGGGGAGTTTGGCGTGTTCGCGCTTGCATCACCGCCCGACATCGGTGTCGATCTTTTAGCCGATCGGTTGGCGCAGGCGCGGAAGGCGGCGCGGGGGGGGACGCTGGCGCGAGCCGACGCCTGCCGGCTGCCATTTGGCGACGCTTCGTTCGCGTCGGTGTTGGCGGTCTCGGTGTTGGAACACTTTGAGCGGCCGGCGACGGCCCTGGCCGAGATCGCGCGGGTGCTGCGGCCCGGCGGACGGTTCATTGCGACGATTGTGCTGTCCGATCTACACCAACATTTGTTCTACCCCAGGCTGCTGCGACCGGTGGGTCTCGATCGAGGATATCTGGCCGCGCACGACCGCGTTTTTAAGCACAAAAGCTTGCTGCCGAAGGACGACTGGGAGAAAATGGTTTCAGCCGCCGGTTTGGACGTAATCGAGAGCCGAAAGATCGTATCGCCCGCCGTAACCCGCGCGTTCGATTTTTTTCTGGCGACCGCTTGGCCCTATCGGCTGCTGCAGCAGTTTGGCGTGCGCTTCGTCTGGCGGCCCCGCTGGATGGAAGGATGGTGCTGGCGGTTGTTCGAAACATTGGTCCACGACGGCGCAGGTGACAGGGCGGAAGACAACGAATCGGAGATCGGGCCGATGAATGACCGCAACCCGACCACCGCGGCGCTCCGGAGCGAGGCTGAGGCGGAGGGAAGCACGTTGTTGATGGTAGCCGAGAAACCTTGATTAAGACAGGAGACAGGCATGAGTGGCCGTTGCAGGCGTTCCGCCATGACGCTCGTTGAAACGCTGGTTGTCATCTCGATCATCGGCATGTTGATGTCGTTGCTGTTGCCCGCCGTGCAGGCCTCGCGCGAGAGCGCGCGCCGGACGCAGTGCCAAAACAATCTGCATCAGCTCTCGCTGGCGCTCGCGGGGTTCGAAAGCTCACGAGGGCGCTTTCCGCCCGGCCGCTTTGGCGGGAACTTCGGCTACGGTCCGACCTCGCGCGCCTGGAGTTGGGGGGCGGAGTTGCTGCCGCTCTTGGAGCGGAAGGACCTTTACGACCTGGGTAGCGTGCAAACCGCCGCTTTGAATGCGAGCATCGCCACGAGCCAGCAACTTTCAATATTTCTTTGCCCGTCGGCGGCCGTCAGCGGACCACGCGTCGACGCGGGGAACCTCGCGGGGCTGCCTGTCGGGCAAGCGACCTACAAAGCCGTGAGCGGCGCCAATTGGGGCGACGACTACACGCAGCCGGGCAACGTTCAGATTGCCACCGACTGGCGCAACAAAGGAAGGAACGGATCTTACGACGGCCTCGACGACGGCGACGGTATCATGTTCCGCAGCGATTACCAAAATCCGAGCTTGATGGCACGAATCCGCGACGGCACCAGCCGCACTTTTCTTCTCGGCGAAGACCTGCCCGATCAAGATGAGTGGGTGTCGTGGCCTTATGCGAACAATGCCTACGGTACGTGCGCCATGCCGCCGAACTTGACGAAATATCCTCCGGCCAACTGGGAAAACACGTGGGGGTTTCGCAGCCGACATCCGGGCGGCTTGAACTTCGCCATGTGCGATGGATCGGTGCGGTGGATCAACGACTCGATCGCGCTTGCCGTTTATCGCGCGCTGGCCACGATCGACGGGCAGGAGGTTTTTGGCGACGACCAGTGGAGATGAGGCACGGCGCCTGTCAAACATGGGCTAGTCGGATTCAACCCTCAGCAGCAAGTCGACTTGACCGCTCCGATTTCGATCAACAGAACAATGCGGGTCCCGCGCATCACCGAGAGCTTCCGCGATTCAGGGAGGCGCGAGCGACTGATCGTTTGGGGCGTCGCGGCGGCCGCGCTGGTGCCTTTCGCGTCGTTGGCAATGCCCGACGACAGGGTCTTGCCGTACTATGAATGGAGCGATTACGCGGCCTACCACCTGCCGGTGCATGAGTTTATCCGTGAGGAGTTTCTCGCGTGTCGCGTGCCGCTGTGGATTCCTTGGCTGGGGAACGGCACGCCTCTGCACGCCAGCCAACAAGCCGGGGTGTTCTATCCCGGCGTAAGTTTGCTCCTGCTCCTCTTTCCGGCCAACTACGCGCTGAGGCTGGCGCTCGTTTTGCATCTGGGGCTGGCATTCTTGGGGCAATACCGCCTATGCCGTGCGCTGGGAACGAGCGCCTTGGCTGCAAGCCTCGGCGCATTGGCGGTCGTTCAGGGCGGCTTCATGGTGAACCATTTGGTGGCCGGCCACGTGAACGTCGTGATCGGCGGCGCCCTTGTGCCGTGGTTCCTGTGGGCGTTGGTCCGCCTGCTGGACGCGCCCGGCGCGTGTCGTGCGGCGCTCGCCGCGGTGGTTGGCAGCGCGTTCGCTCTGGGAAGCCATCCCCAGGTTTCCTATTACGCGCTGCTGGCGGGCACCGCCTGGGTGGCGGGGTCACTGGCGTTTGCGCGTGCGGGCGCCGCGCACCGCCTACGCGCCGTCGGCTGGGTGACGCTGTCGGGCCTGCTTGCCGCCGCAATTGGTTCGGTGCAGACTCTGCCCTCGTTGGAACTGGTAGGCGACGGCCGGTCTGGTTCGCCGCGCGGCGACGTCGCGTTTGCGGCGGACTATGCGCTCGACGGACTGGACTTGGCGCGCCTGCTGGCGCCAAACGTGGCCGGGAATCCATTTCTTCGCTTGCCGGCCCTGGGGCGCAACGACTTCTTCCACGAGCGGGTCTGTTACATGGGACTAGTGACGTTGGCCCTCGCCGCCTACGGACTGACACGAGCCAAGGCGGCGCTCTGGCAGTGGGGCGCGGCGGCGGCGGTTTTAGTGGGGTTGGCGATCGCCCTTGGCCGCACCACGCCGTGGTTTTCATGGATTGGCGGCTTCACGCCGGGACTGTTTTGGTTCCGCTGCCCCGGCCGAGCGTTCGCGGTGATCGCGCCCCTGGTGGCTCTTTTGGCTGCCCGCGGTTGCGATGCCATTGTACACGCCGAGGCGCGCGCCCGCGGAACCGCTCTGTGGCGCGCGGCGGTCGCGTTGGCGTTGGTGGCGTGGGTCGTTGTGTCGGCCCTGATGCACGAGCGGACGCATTCGTCCTGGCTCGCCGCCCGCGATGACCGCTCGTCGGGAACCGATGCGGCTCTGGCGGCGGCGGCCGTTTTCGGCGCGCTGACCGTCAGCGCGATGGTGCTGGTCCGGCTGGACGGCGGCCGCTCGATCAGGCTCGGCGCGATTATTCTGCTCGCGCTCGCGGTGGCCGATCTGGGCTACCATAACGCATCCAATTTTTGGCTGCAGGAGCCACAGCCGACGAGTATCCCGGCTGACGTGCTGGCGATCGAGCCGCCAATGCGATTCATCGAAGCGCCGCAATATCCGCAGGTGTCGGCAGAAATGCTCCGCTATAGTCGCTTGGGCCTTACCGCGGTGCGCAACCGCCGTTCGATGGTCGGCACCGACGACGGAGGAATACTTCCCGGCGCGCTGACGCGCTACTGGCAGGCGGTCGAAGGCAACCCCGGCGCCGCGCTGGCGGTCGGGGCCTGCGGCTATGCGACGCACTCCGGCGCGCCGTGGCGGCCGCTCCACGGCGCTCTGCCCCGCGCGCGCTTCGCCACCGGCCGCGCGGCCGCGCTGTGCGGCGCGGGGATTGAAGACTTGTCGGACGACGACCTGCTGACGTTGGCAAATGATCTCCCGAAGCACGCGCCGCGGAGTTCGCATAATCGTGGCACAGAGCGTGGCGCTCGCGGCGATCCGCGAGTCGGCATTGTCACGGACGAGCCCCGCCGCTTGGAGCTGCGCGTCGCCGCACCGGCCGACGGAGTGCTCGTCGTCGCCGATACCTGTTTCGCGGGCTGGGCGTGTGAAGTCGATGCGCAACCCGCCGCGATTTGGCCGGCGCACGGCGTGTTTCGTGCGGTGAATCTCACGGCGGGAGATCACGCTGTCGCTTTCGAGTATCAGCCGCGCTCATTTTACCGTGGTCTTGCGGGCAGCATCGCCGGTCTGGCGTGTACCGGCGTGCTCGCCATCTACGGCCTGCTGGCGCGCCTCGGCCGACAACGGAGCCTCGCGACGTGAACACCGATGTGCGCCCTTCCGACGAGTCGCCTGCGAGCAGGGCCGTCCGCGCCGTCGATGGCATCGTGCTCACGGCCATCGTCGCTGCCGCGCTTGCGCTGCGCTGTTGGCGGCTGAACGAACGTGGGCTCTGGTTCGACGAGGCGTTTTCGTGGCGGCTAACGACGTTCGGCTGGCGCGAAATGCTTCACCGCGCAACGCTCGACAACAATCCACCGCTTTATTATGTGGTGCTCAAGCTCTGGACCGCCTGTTTTGGAACCGGCGCGGCCGCCATGCGGTCGCTTAGCGTCCTGGCGGGCACCGCTGCGTGCCTGGCTGGCTATCTTTTCGTTTCCGAGGCTTACTCGACTGGGAACGCTCGACAGAGCCTTCCGCCAAAACAGCTTCGCTCGGCGGCCCTTCTCGCCGCGGCATTGACGGCGGTGAGCGTATTGCAGATCCGTTGGTCGTGGGAGGTGAGGATGTATTCGCTGGGCAGTCTCTTGGCCGCCCTGTCGAGCTGGCTGCTGGTGCGCGCCTTGCACCGCCAGAGCCTCGCTCCTTGGCTGCTCTACGCCGCGGCCGCCCTGGCATTCGCCTACACGCACACGTTCGCCCTGTTCTCGGTGGCCGCACAATCCGTGTATGCGGCTGGCTACCTCCTCCTGGCACCGCATGATCGAATCGGCGGCGCCAGCGCGGCCACGGCGCGATGCGTCGGACCTAGAGGCGTGCCTGCGCCGAGGGACCGCTGGCGCGTGGCTCGCCATTATGCAGGCCCATGCTTGGCTGCCGTCGTCGTTGCGGGTGGCTATGCGCCCTGGCTTGGCGTCCTGCTGCGGCAGCACGAACAAGTACGCGCGAGCTTCTGGACCGAGCCATGCACTTGGGCGTGCGTGGCCAAAGCCGCGAACCAAATGTTTATCGACCCGCTGGAAACCGCCGCGGCTGACGGCAAAGGATGGGCCTGCGCCGGAATGACGGCGGCCGTTTTGGTCGGCCTGGCATTTCGTCCGCTTCCGGCGGACTGCTTCTTGTGCCTGTCCGCGGTCGTGCCGACCGCCGCCGCGGCACTGATCAGCGCTTACGACATTCCGATTTTCGAGGGGCGGTATTTGGCCTTCGCGCAGCTCTTTGTTTTATGCGCGTTAGCAAGGCTCGCGTCGGATGTTCCGCGGCGGTTGGAACGAGCGGTGATAGCCGCGGTATTGGTCGCAGGATTTCTTGTCGTGATGTTCGACTTTACGAGCCGATTGCCACAGGCGGGATCGTCCGGCTTGCGGCAAGCCGCCGAGCACGTTCTCGCACATGGCCAGCCGAACGACGTTGCGATTGTCTGCTCGCCCTATTTTTTCCTGCCGATGCTTCATGAGCTTGACCAAGCCCGCGACTGCCGGCTTCTGTCTTCGCGCACTCCGATCTTGCACTATGAGGGCGCCGCGGCTCTCACCGCGCAAGACCTCATTTCCCCGCGCGAGGCGAGCGCCGTCCAGAGCAACCGCGTATGGGTGCTCGAAGGTGGCACCGATGCAGCGGCAGTACTTCTGCCGCAGCGACGGTGGCGCCGAGCGAGCGTGAGCACGTTCTTTGAGGAATATGGGATCGGCGGTCCATTAAGGCTCATTGAATACGAACTTCTGGAGCATCAGGAATCAGCGGCACCCGCGATTGCCGTGCCGCGCCGATGAAGAAGTTCTTTCTCTGGTCCATCGGTGGCTGGGCTCCCGGCGCGCCGGGATCCCAGCCATCATCGCTACCTTCGGGGTCGATCCATCCATCGACGGCTGACAGTGTACTAGATCAGCTCGCGCATCGGCGGCTGCTCGACGAGATACTGCGGGCGGCCGGTGGGATCGACAATCGTGGTGCTGGCCGTGTCGATGCCCAGGTTGTGATAGAGCGTCGCCACGACCTCCTGGAAATGCACCGGGCGGTCCTGAGCGTGTTCTCCCAAGCGGTTCGTGCTGCCGATGCACTGCCCGCCGCGCATGCCGCCGCCCGCCAACAAAGCACAACTGACTTGCGGCCAGTGGTCGCGGCCGGCATTCGGGTTGACGCGCGGCGTGCGGCCGAACTCGCCCCAGGCGATGACCGTCACGTCGTTCAGCATGCCGCGGGCCTCGAGGTCTTCCACCAAGGCGGTGAAACCCTGATCGAGCTTCGTGCCGTGATCGCGCACCAGGTCGAAGTTTTGCCCGTGACTGTCCCACCGCCCAAAACTCAGCGTGACCACCCTCGCGCCGGCCTCCACCAGACGCCGCGCCACGAGCAGGTGCTCGTTGGCGGTCGGAGCGCCGTCGTACTGATATTTGTAGGGCTTGCCGTCGCCGTATCGCTCGCGGACGCGCGGGTCTTCCTTCGACAGATCGAGCGCGTCGAGCAACTTGCTGGAGGTGAGCACGTCGAGGGCCCGCTGTCCGAAGGCGTCGATGCCCTGCATCACGCCGGTGGCATCGAGATCGCGTCGCATGCGGTCGAAGCTGCCCAGCAGGCGGCGGCGGTCTTGCAGGCGGTCGAGCGAGACGCCGTTGAGTTTCATGTTCGCCATGCCCGGCCCGTCGGGCTTGAACGGAGCGTAGGCGGCGCCGAGAAAACCGCTGGTGCCGGCGTCGGACCAGGGCATGTGCTGCGTCCGCTCGGCCAGTCCCACGAAGGGCGGCACCGAACGATCGACGGGACCCTGCAACCTGGCCGCGGCCGCACCGATCGAAGGCCGGCCGCCCAAGGCCGCCAGCGACGGCTCGGTCCAGCCGGTATTGCACTGAAAAGCGTAGTGGGCGCCGCTGGCGCCGACCACCGAGCGGATCACCACGCACTTGTCCATGATCGAGGCGATTCGCGTAAAGACCTCGCCGATGTCGATGCCCTGCACTTTGGTGTGGATCGGGCTGAACTCTCCGCGGATCTCGGCGGGAGCGTCGACCTTGATGTCCCACATGTCCTGATGCGGCGGGCCGCCGCCCAAGAAAATGTGAATCACCGCTTTGTGCCGCGAGGCGTCGCCGGCCGCCGCCTCGGCCCGCATCACATCGGCCAACGTCAAGGCGCCGGCGCCGACGCCCAGGGCGCCGATCCGCAGAAAACTGCGCCGGGAGATTCCGTCACAAAAGCCGCTGTTTTGCGGGCCGAAAATCGTCAACATGGCGGGCACGCCTTTCGTGGTAGACTGAGTGTGTCGCGCGCGGGCCGCAAGCCAGGACGCTTACGCTGCGGGCGAGCGAACCTTTCGTGGTAGGCTGGGCAGGTCACTCCCATCAACGTCTTTTTATCAGTTCGGCCAGCAACTCGTCAAGCTGTAACTATTGAGGGCGCGGGACGTACTGCCTACGATGGATGCATAGTAGGGTGGGACCAGCAAGCTTGCGAGCGCCGGCCCACCACCAGGGCTTGTTCATGGTGGGCCGGCGCTCGCAAGCTCGCTGGTCCCACCCTACATGCGATTGGAATGAGGAAAACGATCAAAAGCTAGACTGCCGTATGCCACAACTTGCCGCTCACATCGTCGATTTGCACAAAGACTATTTTTTAGGCGGCGAGACCGTACACGCCTTGCGGGGCATCTCCTTGGAGATACCTGAAGGCGACTATGTGGCCATCATGGGTCCATCGGGTTCGGGCAAGAGCACGCTGCTCAACCTGCTCGGCTGTCTCGACCGGCCCACCGCCGGCAGCTTTTTTCTGGGCGAGGAGAACGTGGCCGAACTGAACGACGACGAGCTTTCCGAAATCCGCGCCTCGCGGATCGGCTTCGTCTTTCAGTCGTACAACCTGATTCCGCAGTTGACGGTGCTGGAGAACATCGAGGTGCCGCTCTACTATCTCGGCGCGCTGACGCCCGAAAGCCGCGAGCGTTGCGTCGAGATGGCGACGATGGTCGGCCTGGGCGACCGCGTGCGGCACCGGCCGATGCAGCTTTCCGGCGGCCAGCAGCAACGGGCGGGCATCGCGCGCAGCCTCGTGAACGATCCCTATTTCATCCTGGCCGACGAGCCGACGGGCAATCTCGACTCCGTCACCACCGGAGAGATTCTGGCCTTGTTCGACAAGCTGAATGCCGCCGGCAAGACGATCATCATCGTCACGCACGAAGAAGACGTGGCGGCCCGCGCCCGGCGCATCGTGCGGCTCCGCGACGGCGTGGTGCAATCGGACGAGCGGAACTGATAGGATCAGGCCGACTAAAACAACTCGTACATGTGTTCGCCGCCGTCGGCTGGGTTGCCGATCAGTCGTCGACCGACGGGGTCGACCACGAAGTCGAGATGTTCCAGGGGAATTTGCCGATCAGCACGGGCGCGCTGTCCGGCACCTCGATCACGTCCATCGTGCAATCGCGGCCCTGGATTGTGAGCCCAGCCGACATAGGCAAATGCCGACCGGTTACGGCATAATCGACGGCTCGCCCGCGTCGCCAGGGCGGCGAACCTGCCGCCCGTGCATTCCCGCGTCGCAGCGCAGACTTCTCCGGTTTCGCGTCGCTACGGTTCCACCACATCGCGGTGACGGCGGCGGAGCCGGGCGGTCACTTTTCGGCCAGCGGCCCGATTGCGTTTGCACAGAGATTGACCACGACGGAGCGCGGGATGAGTTCGCCCGAATCGTGATGTGGCGCCGGCCGCGCATTTCTTCGTGCGCGCAACTTGTTGTCTCGCCCCGCGTTTGTGCGCTTCGACGCACTCCGCTCGTCAGTCGGGGCCTTGCCACGCGATCTGCCGGCACCTTTTTTGCGGCGCCGGCGTGCGGAACATGGCAGGGGCATCGCAGCACCATCGTGACGGAACCTCCGGACCAGAGAGGAAGGTCGGTCGTTCGCTGTAGCCGATTCGCGGCTAAGCGACAGGAGGAAAACGATGTACCGCGTACAACGGAGTTTTAGCGGCCAAGTCGCCGGCGCGGTTCCGCTCCGCGCAAAAGGGGCGCAGCGCTCTCCGCTCTCCGCTCTCCGCTCTCCGCTCTCCGCGTAGCGCCCCTGGGGAGAGAAGTTCACGAGTTTCGGCCTACTCGCCGCTGCAAAACGCGTGTGCGCACGTCTGCGCACGCACCGCGTATGGCCAAACGGCGCGGCCAAGCCGCCGCGTGCGCACGGCCGAAAGCGCCCCGTTGCGCACGTCTGCGCATTGGAGACGCCGACCTCATTCCGGCCGCGCGGCCTGGTCGACACTCGGCGGCGCCGACTTCTTACCCAAACCATTGAGGTAACGCCATGATTCTCGCCGCCCGCAATCTTGACTACCCGCCACCAAAGGCCGAGGGCGATGTCCGCATGGGCGTGCCGGGCGGCGATTGGAGCCGCGACGAACTGGACGCCCGTGCCGTATGGGAGAACGAGCAGATCAAGCCACGCCAGCGCCACGCGACGCATTATTGGTTCCTCGGCAAGGTGTTGCTGGCGGTGGGACGAGATTTCGACCCCGCCCAATGGAGGGCCTGGCGTGAAGCCCACCAGATCAACCGCACGCGCTGCGAGCGTGCTCAGCTCATCGCCCAGGCGTTCCGCTTGGAACAGGAGGTGGCCAACCTGCCGGTCCTGGTGGCCGTGGCCTTGGCCCGCGAGCGGCTCGGGCGGCCGCCGCGCCAGGCCGCCGCCGACGCCAGGCTCCGCCGCTCGCTGTCGGCCATGAACAAGTCGCTCGCAAAAAGGCTCGACGAGTTCGACCGCGTGACCGACCCCGACGGCGTGCCGCCCCTCACCGCCGAATTAAAGCGCCAACTCACGGAGA
>DATLUO010000160.1 GCA_035533075.1 Pirellulales bacterium
CGCGCGAAAGAAAAGCGACACGCGCGTGTCGCTTTTCTTTCGCGCGCTTGCTGGCCAGGGAGGTGCGGACGGCACCAGCCGCGTAGCGGCGAGATAGTTTAGCCGTGAGCGCAAGCCGATGCGGTAGATTAGGCAAGCCGCGTAGCGGCGACAGAGGTATCGCACCACGCGCTCTGTCGCCGCTACGCGGCTGCGCGGATCGTTGGCGTCCCTTTTCCGTGGGCTCGCGCCCACGGCTAATCTCTACCGTCCCTACGGGACTGGGAAACGCAACGGTCGCGACGCGGATCGTTGGCGTCCCTTGTCCGTGAGCTCGCGCCGCTCGCGCCCACGGCTAAACTCTACCGTCCCTACGGGACTGGGAAACGCAACGACAGCCGTGGCCCCGCGCGGAAGTGGACGCGACAGACGTGTCGCCTGGCTAGTCGATCAGCCCGGCGGCTTCCTCGCGCAATCGCCGCAACACGCGCGACTTTCCGGTCAGCACCGCGTTGACGGTGATGCCCAAGTCGGCGGCCACGGCGGCCGGCGCCTCGCCGCCCAACGTCGTGCGGCGGAACGCCTCCCAGGTCGACTTGGTGAAGTCGCGCTCGACGGTCGCCATCAACCGCTGCAAGACAAACTGGTCGTGCTCTTCGTCCCATTGCCGCGACAACGCGCTCGCCGGATCCTCAAGCTGTTCGAGGAAACCCTCCACCGAGTCGGAGTCGAGTCCGACGCGCGGGCGGCGCTTCCGCTTTTTCCAGTGCGCGCGCAGCCGGTTCGCCACCACGTTGCCCAGCCAGCGGCGAAAGGAGCCGTCGCGCTGGCGCTCGAAGCCGGGCAACTCGCGGACCACAACCAGCAGCACCTCCTGCGTCAGGTCGCGCGCCTCGTCGCCCAATTCGGGCACGCGGGCCAGCCAACGCAGAATCCACGGCTCATAAATGTCGTGCAGCCGCCGCCATTGCGGATCGCCCGGCCCGGCCGACCGCAGCCGGTCGAGCAGACTGATCGAGGTGAGCTTCGAAGCGTCGAAAGAGCGAGTCACGGAGCGGCCTACCTTGCAGCTACGGCATACCACCGCCGTGCTATGCAGGATAACCGGCCGCAAGCCATCGCAACAAGCATGGGCGTCACGATCTCCGCAACGCGAGGGGTCGGTGGCTATTTCTCGATGAAGAGATCGTCGGCCTTGGCCTGCACGACGCGAATCAAAAGCACGATCTGATTGAACGCGTCGGAGCGGCGCTCGGTGAAAAACTGGTGCCCCAGGCTTCCCGGCCGGCCGTCCCGGCAGCTCAAGACGAGCATCTCGCCCGGAGTCAGCGTGGCCGTCAGCCGCAGACCGTCGAACGTCTTGCGCGGGGGCGTGTGTACGATGGCAAACGAGCCGCCTTCGTCCGGCGTGATCTCGCGATGCGCCTCGCCATGCTCGACTTCGGGCACGATCTCCAGCTTCACCCGGCCGTCGGGCTGGGGGCGGACTTTGGTCACCAAGCAGCCCTGCGCGTTCGTGAACGTCCATCCCCGCACCACCGCCCCGTCGTCGTTCTCGTCGCGAAGAAGGACGTTCAGCTTGGCGTGCCGCTCCCGCTCGCCGGTCACGACGATGCGGTTGGGCGTTTCGATCTGATAGACGTCGATCAGCTTGCGGTGGATCAGCGGCTTCTTCGATAAGTCGATCACGGGCGGCTGCGTGTTGTCGGCCAGGGGCGCGTCGTCGCTGAGTTGCAGCAACTCGGTGACGGCGGCCGGCAATTGTCCGGCGACTTGCCCGACAATGAACCCGTTCGCCGCCAGTTGCCGGCGCGCTTCCAAGGGGACCGCTTGCTCGTCGAGCGCCGCCCAGAGCGGCCCGGTGGTCGCCTTGTCGCCCGCGGCGATGCGCACGAAGAACACTTCGAGCGCCACATGGTCGGCGGCGGGCGACGGGGGCGTAAGCGACGTGTTTTTAGGTATCTTCGAGCAACCGGCCGCCACCGCCAGCAAGGCCAACGGCATCGCGGACGGCCAACCAGACATGAGAGATGCTCCAAGAACTTGGGCGGGGCGGCAAAGGTATAAAAAACGGCGGCCGGCGTCAATTCCGCTCGACAGCTCCAATTTTGAAACACTTGCGACGAATTCCGGGTATACTCACTGCCTGATCGGCCAGACCCGCTTTCAGCCGCAACTCCCGCACTCCGTTCAACATAAGGACCTTGGCCATGCGACAGCTTCGCGCGTTTTTGGTGTTTTGCACTCTCGTCGGAACGGCACTCTGTGCCCGCGCCGCTCGCGCCGAAGAGCCGTTGGGGCTGTTGCCCGGCGATACGGCCCTGGTGGTCCGCTTTCAATCGCTTGACAAGTTGGCCAGCAATTTCAAAGAGACCGCCTCGACGCTGGGCCCGCTGGCCAATCCGGCGGTTGAGGGCGTCGAACGGGGTCTGAGCGAGATGTTTCAGATCGGGGCCGACGGGACGGCGGTCGACCGCACGGCACCCGCCTATGTGGCGGCGTTCGCCTTGGAGGGCCAGCCTGAACCGGTGGTGTGGATCGTCAAGACGCCGGATGAGGCGAAACTGCGGCGGGCGGTCCTGAAAGCCAACGCCGATGAAGCGCTGCCGGTTGAGAAGCTCGACGGCGGCTTCGAGAAAGTCTCGAAGGACGACCGCCACTGGTTCTTCGCGCACCGCGGCGAGTGGACGTTCTACACGCGCCGCGAAGAAGTGGTCAAGTCGCTGACGGCCGAGCCGCAGGAGCCGGGGGCCCTGGCGAAGTTATTCGCCGGACGTGCCTCCGATCTGGCCGCCGAAGGCGATGCCGCGGTGATGGTCAACGTCGCTCGGCTGCTGGAAGTCTATGGCGACAAGCTTGATGAGGCCCATGACAAGCTGCGGCGGCAAATCGAAACGCTTCCCAAAGAGTTCCTGGGCGGCGACAGCAATGCCACTGATCCGCGGGCCATAAAAAAAATGTACGCCGACATTGCCGAGCTGGCTTTCCGCTCGCTCACCGACGCGCAATGGGCCACCGCCCGCTTGAACTTCAACTCCACGGGCGTCAACCTGGCCCTGCTGCTGGGCGTGAAGGCCGACTCGGCGACGGACCACTTGCTCGTCGCCAATCCGGCGGCCAGCCTGGAAACGTTGGGACTGTTGCCGGCAGGCGCCGCGGCCTACGTGGCCACGACCTCATACGCGGAGGGTCTTCGCGATTGGAACCGAGATTTTTTGAAGCTTGCCTATGGAGAAGACACGGACGCGACCAAGCAACTCCTGCAATCGATCGACGATATTGCCGCGTCAGGCGTGAGCACAAAGGCCACGAGTTTTTCGTTTCCGTCCGGCGTCAACACGAGCATCACCACGGTTTCGCTGACGCAAGCCAAGGACGCCGACAAGTTTCGCAAGGCGACGACCGCTTATGAACCGGCCGCCAACCGGCAAGACACGCCGCTCTTTTCGCAAAGCGTCGAGCACAAGGCCAACGCGGAAGAATATCAGGGGCGTTCGGTCGATCTGCTGACGACGCGCTTCAAGTTCAAAGACGTGGCGGACCCAGGCCAGGCCATCGGCCAGAAGCTGCTGGAAAAGATGTTCGGCGGATCCGAGGTCGAGACCCGGCTCACCACGCTGGAGGGCATGGTGGTGCAAGCGGCGGGCAACGATCCCAAGTATCTGCACGCCGCGATCGATGGGCTGGAAAGCGGCGAAAAGGTGCTGGCCCTCGAAGAAGCCTATGCCGGCACGCGCGACCAGCTTGCCGAGAAGGCCAACGTGGTCGCGCTGATTGACGTTCCGCGGCTGGTCATCGACCTGATCGGCATGGTGCGCACGATTCCGCCGCTCGACGTCGCATTGGCCCAGGCGCCGATCAACCTGGGCGCGCAGCCGGCCACTTCCTATGCCGGCTTTTCGCTGGCCACGCAGCCGCAAGCGCTGCGGATCGACCTTTTCGTGCCCGTCAGCCAGCCGAAAGGCGTGCTGCAGATTTTCGGGCAATAGCTTCAGATGCCCGCCCCGGCCGTACACTCCAGGTCGACGTCCAAAGGGCGACGCGCGTTGCGCTCGGCGAAGGCGTTCATGTCGTAGAGCAGGGTCTGCCAGTCCGTCGCCTGCTCCTCCGCGCCGACGGCCGCTTCGACATGCACCGTGACGGGCCGGCTGAAGGTGATCAGGTAACCGCCGCGCAACGGGTCGTGATCGGCCGGCTGCGTTTCGCCCGACTCGCCCACCGCCCGCGTCTTGAGCACATAATCGCCCGGCACCTCGACCTGCCAGGTCGTCTCCCACAGGATCCACGAATAGGCGGCGCGGGGACCGATCAGTTCGGCACTCCGCCAATCGCGCCCGTCGTTGGTGCTGATTTCGACCCGCGCCACGGCGTCTTCGCCCGCCCAGGCCAAGCCGACAACGCGGTTCGCGCCGAGCGGCAAGACGTCGCCCTGGCGCGGCCGCAGAATTTCCGACTTCGCGGCCATCGGTCCCACGACCACCGTTTCCAACGCATCGCCGCGGCGTTGTTTCACGGAGTATTTCGTGGTCTGAAAATAGCCGCCGAAGCGACGGTCGAGCACCTCGATGCGCTCGAGCCATTTGACGGAGGCCACGCCATACCAGCCGGGCACGAACAGCCGCAGTGGAAAGCCATGGTCCGGTTCGAGCACCTCGCCGTTCATCCGCAAGGCCAGCAGCGTGTCGGGATGGAGCGCCTTCTGCATGGGAAGGCCGCGTTCGAAGTGCATCGGCTGGGGATGATCGGGTTCCGTGCCGCGGTCGGCGCCTTGGCAGAGCACTTCCATGGCCCCGGGTCCGACGCCGGCCTGCTCCAGCACGTCGCGCAGAGGCACGCCCGTCCATTCGGCGTGGCCGACGGCGCCGGCGGCCCATTGCACGCCGGCCTCGCGCGGGCGGAGAAACGAACGGCCGTTGCCCGCGCATTCGACCGTGGCAAACACGGTCCGCTGCGGCAGCTCGTTCAGTTCGTCCCAGGTCCATTGCCGCGGCCGACGGACGCAGCCTTCCACCGACAGCCGCCACGTGTCGAGATCGATTTGCGGGCGAGGGAAGTGATTGCGGATGAAAAACAACCGGTTGGGGGTGACCCAACTCGACTGCGCGTCCAAGGGCGTTTCGCTGTTTTCGGGCTCGACGGTGACGATTTTGCGATGGGTGCTCATGATGGCTTTCGGTGAAACAAGCTATTCGATCTCATAAATTCGCCCGTCGGCATAGACCTCGGCCTCGCGCACCCGCCCCTGGGCGTTTTTCCCGCGCAGCTCATAGACCTCCTCTTCGCCCACCTTCTTCTTGTAGGCGGTCTGAAATTTGATGTCGGGCAACTGCTTCTGAGCGGCCTCGACGGCGGCTTTGGGCACCTGATCGATGGGCACGACCTGATCTTTCGGGCCGGGGGCTTCCGAGCAGCCGACGGCCAAAAACAGCAAGAGCCAGACGAGCAGTGATCGTTGCATCTTCAATTAGCTCCTTCCCTGTTTAATAGTCGATTTTCGGCGTCTCGCCGCCCGCCCGTGTCGTGAGTGCCAGCCACGAGCGATAGTCGATATCGGTGCTCAAGAACCGCACGTGGCCGTCGGCAAACAGGAAGTTTACACCACGGCCGTGGTGACTGTAAAACTGGTTAACGTCGGCGTTGGGGTCGCCCGGCCCATAACCCTCGCCGGCGTGGCCCAGAATCATGCCCGCACTGTTCTCGGCCTTGTAGGCGCCGATCGCGTTGCCGTCGTCGGGATAAAGGATGGCGCCGGTCACGCTGCCGACCCACGTCGCCTCGCCGAAATCGTGGGCCCGCTCGCCGACCGCGATCGTCTGCGAAGTGCCGTCGAGGACCTCGCGATATTGGACATGGCTGTTACGGAAAAACAGCCCCGCCCCATCGACGCCCGGCTCGGTATCGCCGTACATTCCCACGTAATTCGATGGGCCGACCTGGCAGATTTGGGCGATGGGGTCGCCCGTGACGGGGTCACGGCTCCAGGCCCACCAATCGGCCGCCTTCGGGTCGGAAGGACAGAGAAACACCGGAAACTCAAGCAGGCGGACCTGGGCGTTCAGCGGATCCTCAATCGACTGTTTTAAGGCGATCAGGTTGTAGGTCGGCGATTGCTCCAATTCGGGCAACATCAGTGCAGCCCAGCCCCAGCCCGGCCCCGTGTCGTCGCCCGCACTGTCGAAGTTCGAGATATAGCCGGAGGGAAGCGACAAGGCCCGGTCGTGATAATCCGAGAGTGCGATGCCGATCTGCCGGAGATTGTTGACGCACTGGCTGCGCCTCCCTGCCTCGCGGGCCGCCTGAACGGCCGGCAGCAGCAAAGCGACCAGCAGCCCGATAATCGCGATCGAGACGAGCAGCTCGACCAGCGTGAAGCCACGCGGCGAGCCGCTTTCAACCGGTAGTCGATATTCCCTGAGCATCATTTCTACGGCCTCCGTGGTGCGCTTGCTGTTGCTGTGGTAGGTCGCCTTTTGCAATCGTACCAAGCCAGGCTAACGGCCGTCTCTCAGCAACATGACAATCGTGCAATCTTCCCCTGGAAATACAGGGCACTGCGTGGCAGGATACATCAATGCGCGTACTGGTGGCGGAAGACAGCTCCGAAATGGGAACCCACTTGCAGCAAGGGCTCGGCGAGCACGGCTATACCGTCGACGTCGTCACCGATGGCGAAGCCGCGCTGGCGCACGCCGCGACCGGCGCCTACGACCTGCTGATCCTCGATCGCTCGCTGCCCCGTTGCGAAGGCGTGGCGGTGTTGCGCCAGTTGCGGGCGCAAGGCAACCAAACTCCCTGCATCTTTGTGACGGCCCGCGGATCGGTCGGCGAACGGGTGGAAGGTCTCGACGCCGGCGGCGACGACTATCTGGTCAAGCCGTTCTCGTTCGCCGAGCTGCTGGCCCGCATTCGTGCCATCAGCCGGCGCGGCAGCGACAGTCAGAACGCGGTGCTCGAAGTGGCCGACCTGCGGCTCGACCCGGCCACGATGATCGTCGAGCGGGCCGGCCGCCGGCTCGACCTGACTGCCAAGCAATTCGTGCTGCTCAGCTATCTGATGCGCCATGCCGGGCAGGTCGTCAGCCGGGCGATGTTGCTCGAACACGTTTGGAACTTCGAGTTCGACGGCCTGAGCAACGTCGTCGACGTGCATATCAACCGTCTGCGAGGCAAGGTCGACCGCGGCTTCGACCCACCGCTGATCCACACTCTGCGCGGACTGGGCTATGTCCTTCGTGAGCCGTAACCGCTGGCTGAACGCCGCCACTCGACTCGGTTTGCGAGCGCGCATCACGGCGTGGACCGCCTCGATGCTCGGCGTGGCGCTCGTCGCGGCGCTGGTCTGGGGACATCAGAACCTGCGGAGCGTGCTGCAACTGAAGAGCGACGGCCTACTGGAAGGGAAGATGGCCGAGTTGGCCTCGGTGATTCGCGAGACCCCGGCAGCATCGGCCCAGGCCAAGCTGGCGGATGAAATCCGTCGCGAAGTCGTCGCGCACCGCGAGGAAGGTCTGGTGGTCGTGGTCCGCGGCGCCGGCACGAGCATCGTCGCTCCTTCGTCGCCCGCAGCCCAAGAGTTGAGCCGGAGACTCGACCAGGACGCCGTACAACCGGGCGTGCAAACGATACGGCTGCCTCCATCGGCGAAGGCCTACCGCGTGCTGCACGCTGAGATCGACGTGGCGGGCCGCCGGACGTATTCGTTTGACCTGGCACTTGACCTGTCGGCCACCGGCAAATTGCTGGCCGATTTCGACCGCCGCTTGGCGGCGGGCGGGCTGGTGTTCTTGGCTGCCGCCGTTGGGGGCGGGTTCTTTCTCTCGCGCCGCGCGCTGGAGCCCGTGGCGCGAAGCATCGAGACGGCGCGGTTGCTCAACCCGGCCGATCTCTCGGCCAGGCTGCCGGTTTCCGGTGCCGACGACGAGTTGGACGAGCTGGCCCACACGATGAACGAGATGCTCGATCGGCTGGCCGTGTATCACGCGCAGATCCAACAGTTCACCGCCGACGCTTCGCACGAGCTGCGCAGTCCCTTGGGCGCGATGCGGACCGCCATCGAAGTCGCATTGCAGCAGCCGCGGCCCGGCGAAGAGTATCGCCGCGTGCTGGAAACGCTGGGAACGCAATGCGAGCGGCTGTCCGACCTGGTGAATAATCTGCTGTTGCTGGCCAGGGCCGATGCCGGGCAGGTCGAGCTGCGGCGCGACCTGGTTGACCTGGGGGAAATCATCGGCGAAACGGTCGACTTGTACCAGCCGGTCGCCGACGACCAGGATGTGACCCTTGATTGGTGCGCGCCGTCGCCGGTGGCCGTGCGCGGCGATCGCGGGCGGCTGCACCAATTGGTCACCAATCTGCTCGACAACGCCCTGAAGTTCACCGACCGCGGTGGGCGCGTCACCGTGCGGCTGGAAGCGGAGCGGGCGACCGCCCGGCTGACGGTGGCCGACACGGGCGTGGGCATTGCCTCCGACCGACTGCCGTACATTTTCGATCGGTTCTACCAGCTCGACGCGGCCCGCGCGGGCCGGGGCGCCGGGCTCGGGTTGAGCATCTGCCGTTGGATTGTGGCGGCCCACGGCGGCAGCATCGAGGCGGCCAGCCAACCGGGCCGCGGCACCGTGATGACGGTCGTCTTGCCGTTCGAGTAGCGCCGTCGGCAGGACCTACGGCCCAACTTGAGGATTTCCGCTCCGACGGTCAAACATTGCCCATCTGCCACAAATCCTTCAACTGGAATGGTCGCCTCAACCGATAAGCTTGCCGCACCGTGCATTTTGGCGAGTTTTCTACATTGGCAATCGGGCCTTTTTCGCACCGACCGAGTCGTCGGCCGCGCGCCCACCTCAACGGCGCGACGGTAGGTTGGCTATTCTGCGCGCTCCTGCCCGGCGTGGCGGCCTGCCGAGCGCCCCTGAAGTTGAATCGCCCCGAAGCGATGCAAGTAGCCAAGCAATCCGGGAACGATGTCAAAACGATCCCCGCAAACGTGTCTCGTCGGAGCGCCCAGTCTTCGCAACCCGCCCTTGCCGCGGCGACGCACGCCCCACTGACCGCCATGACGTCCGGGCCCGTTGCAGTCCGCGCGGCCGGCAACGTGTCTCCCACGCCGCAAAAACGGGCAGTACAAGCCGCCTCTCGCCAAATGGCCTCCGCGTTCCCTGAGTCGCAAGTCGTGCCCAAGCTCGAATCGCCTCAGCGTCTGCCCCCGCCGGTTCCGCCGGACGACATCGCGGGCGAAATCCCGGTGACGGAATATGGTCGCCGCCTGCGCCTGCCTGCCGCCATCCCTGGCGCCGAAGCGGCGCAAATTCGCCTGCCGCCCCACGATGCCGACCCGGAGTTCAAGAACCACATCATCGACCGATTGTTTCCCAACTTGCCCAGGATGTGGCCCCTGAAGTTGCCCAAGCCCACGGCCGAGAGGCCCGCCATGACCTTGAACGGCTTGCAAGACCTGGCCCTGCAATACAACCCGCAGCTCATTCAGGCCCGCGCCAATGTGCAGTCGATGGCCGGCGATGCGATCCAAGCGGGTACGCACCCCAACCCGATGTTCGGCTACGAGTCCGACACGGTCGGCTCATCGTTGAACCGCGATTACCAGGGGCTCTATTTCTCGCAAAACATCATCACCGCCAACAAGCTAGGACTGGCCCGGCGGGTGGCCAACGTGGATTTGATGAACGCCGAGCTGACGTTGCGCAAAACGCGTCTGCAAGTGCTGGCACAGGTGAAGGCCGCGTACTTCGCGGTGCTGGTCGCTCAGGAAAACGTGCTCGTCAGCGACGCGCTGGTGCGGTTCATGGAGCAGGTGTTTCAGATTCAGCGGTCCAGGATCAAGAACGAAGCGGCGGCCTTCGAGCCGGCCCAGTTGCGCGGTCTGGCCGACCTGGCCCGCGCGCAGCTCATCTTGGCCCAAAACAGCTACGTCGCCGCCTGGAAAACGTTGGCCGCTCGGCTGGGCCTGGCTCAGATGCCACCCGCCGCGCTGCGCGGCAGCGCAAACATGCCGGTGCCAGTGGTCACTTACGAGGCCGCGCAGCGCCGCATGCTGAGCATCCATCCCGATATCCTCATCGGACGCAATATGCAGAGCCGGGCCCGCTATGCGCTCAAACTCGAGCAAGTCCGCCCCATTCCCGACGTGTTTCTCTACGGCACGTTCCAGAAAGATTTCACTGCGCCGGGCGCGCACACCACAAGCTACAACACGCAAGTGGGCGTGCCGATACCGATCTTCAACCGCAACCGCGGCAACATCATCAGCGCCCAGGGCGATCTGGGCCAGGCCGAGCAGCAACTTCGCCGGGCGCAGATGGAACTGACCGAGCAGTTGGCCAACACATTTTCGCAATACGAGACGAACCGCTTCCAGTTGCAAATGTACGTCGACCACGTGTTGCCCGATTACGCCCGCGCCTACCGCGGGGTCTACGAACGGCACACCAACGAGCCGGAAAGGGTCGGTTTCGAAGACGTGATTCTGGTGCAGCAGAACCTGGCCTCGATGGTGACGTTGTACATCGCCGCGCTCAACGGCCAATGGTCGGCCGTAGCCGACCTCACGTATTTGATGCAAGTCGAGGATTTCGACGAGCTGGGCCGAGTCGGGGGAGGACAACAGCTGCCCGCGCCCGAACCGGTGCCGCCGCCGCGGGCCGAGCCGCGGCAGCCGCCGGCACGGCAAGGAGGGCCGCGATGAAGCGCTACTTGTCAAGACCGACCCAACGTGGTTCGCGGATTCTCTGTAGGGAACGGACTCCGTGCCGTTCCGCGCGCACCGGACGATCGTCGATCGGCACTCGGCGGAACGGCACGGAGTCCGTTCCCTACAGCGTCTTGTCCACGCGGAACGCGAGCGCGCTTCCGTGGCAGGAGTCGCGCCGATGGTGGGCCGGCGCTCGCAAGCTCGCTGGTCCCACCCTACGGCACGGTTGCCCGAAGATCGTCGAAATCGCAATCTGGTTGTGGTTAGCGCTGTTCCTCGGCACCGGCACGCTCTGCGCCGCGGATGGGCCGAGCAAGACGGCCCAAATGCGCTTTGCCTCGGCTCCGATGGCAGGGCAAGGCGAAAGCGAAGGCGACGCCTCGCCCGACGACAGCGTCGACGACCGCGAGACGTACAGCCCGGTGTTGCGACCGATCGAGGCCTACCTCGATGCCGCGCCGCCGCCGGATCCGCCGCCGCCGCAATGGGGCTCGCTGGAGCAGCCGATTCGCGCGCCGCTCGAAATGCCGACGTACAACTACCTGCAGGCTGCCCCGCCGAAGTTCGTCATCCAACCGAACTCGCCCCCGATTTATCGGCGGCCGGTGGAAGATCCCGACCGGCTCTCCTACGACGACGATCTGTTGAACATGCCGGTCAACCTTTATCGTCCCGATGGAATTGCGCCGCCGGGCGTCACCGGCGACCACACGCTCAAGACCGGCCACGCGCTGTTCAGCTACCGCTACAGCGTCGTCGGTTTTCAGGCCAGCCAGACCGGCGCTCACGTCGATACCGCGGCCGAGGTGCTGAACCGGTTCACCTACGCCCCGCAGCGGATGTACCAGCAACAACACCTGTTCCTGCTGGAGTATGCGCCCACCGACGACCTGACCCTGATGGCTCAGTTGCCGGTGCAGGAGAACAGCATCGACTATGTGGCCCGAAACGGCAGCACAGTCCACGACGCCTACACCCAGCTTGGCGACGTCAAGCTGTGGGCGCTGTATGCCCTGAAACGGTGGAAGAACCAGCAGATCCACGCCAACCTCGGTCTCAGCGTCCCCACCAACCTGATCCAATCCATCGACCAGTTCTCGCTGCCCGGCTCGCTGCACCTATCGTATCCAATCCGCATTGGTTCGGGGAGTTACGACCTGATGCCGGGCCTCACCTACCGCGGGCAAACCGAACGCTGGACGTGGGGCCTTCAGTCGATCGCCACCATCCGCACGGGCATGAACCGCTATGGCTATGAACTGGGCAACCAGATCGATCTCAACGCCTGGGCCTGGCGTCGCCTGACGGACCGCTTTGCCGCTTCGGGCCGGCTGCACGGCATGGGCTGGGGCAACATCCGCGGTATGGATCCGAATCTCACCCAGACCCTCGTCGAGACGAACGTGCCCGGTTTGCAAGGCGGCACGCGCGTCGACTTGCTCTTCGGCGGGCAGTATTACCTTCCCTGGGTGCGCGTGCCGGGCAATTGGTTCTCGATCGAAGCGGGCGTTCCCATCTACCAGAACCTGCACGGTCCCCAGCCCCGCGCCACCTGGTTGCTCAACGGCGGCTGGAATATGATGTGGTAGTCTCGCGCGTCTCAAATTGAGCCTGGTAGAGCTCGGTGATTCGTCGCTTGATGGAGGACGCGTGGTGGCTGGGGCAGAGCTTGGCCGCAGAGCGTGTCATCCCTACCGGGGCCGGATCTGGCCAAGCTCTGCCCCAGCCACCGCCCGGTGTGCCGCTTCGTGCATCAATTGTGCGGAATGTGCGGTATTTTGCTCGCCGCGAGGCGATTGGGTGCCGAGCGTCAAACTGGCCGTAAACCGCGGAGAGCAGGGGGTTTGAGATAGGTTGAGCGTTGGCGGTAACCAACGGCACAGCGATTGCTACTGTAAGAATGGCGGTTGGGCGGCGTATTACTTGGCAGGGTCGAGTACGCGATGCGGCGGATTGAACGACAAAACACGCGGTCAGGTCGGTGCGGGGACTCGATAACAAACCAACGAGTGCCTTGGAACCGGCGAAAAAAGGAGTCGAGTCATGAGAACGAGAATCGTTACGTTTGCACTGGCAGTTCTGAGCCTGCTTGCCTGGTCGGGGCCGGCGCAGGCGCAATTCGGCGGTCCGGTCGGCGGACCGATGTTCGGGGGTAATGTCGGTTATGGCGTCCCCGGCGGCGTCGGTTTCGGCGGTTGGGGTTGGGGCTGGGGCATGCTGGGGGCAGGTTCCACGGCGGCTGGCAGCGCCATGTTGGGCGGGGCCGCACTCACCGCGGCGGCGGGCGCGGCGGAGTTGGCGGATTCGTTGGCCGTCAGAAATTACCAAGCAGCCTACCAGCACTGGATGGAGAACCAAAAGTTGCGCGAGGAGACGTATTTCGATATGCGTCGGATGAACGCCAGCTATCGCGCGGAATCACGCGGCACGTCGCCCACAGCCGAACAGTTGGTGGCCTTCAGCAAGTCGCGGTTGCCGGAACGCTTGACCAACGAGCAGTTCGACCCTGAACGCGGACAGATCAAGTGGCCGCAGGTGTTGCTGCGAGATGAGTTTGCCCCGGAGCGCGCCGCGCTGGAATACCTGTTTGCCGAGCGGGCCACGCGGCCCTACAGTGCCGGCCTGGGCACGCAGAACTATCGTGAAGTCCGACGCGTCACCGACGACATGCACGATGTCTTGCGGGCGGTACTCGACGTGATCACTCCGGACGAATTCATCGTGGGAAACAAGTTCCTCAACAGCGTGGCCTACGAGGCCCGTTTCGAGCCTGATTCGACGTTGGTGACGAACTAGGGCGGCCGACCAACGATCTCGTTCTCAGGATGCGGTTCACCGGCGGTGGACCGCATCCTTTTTGTTTGGATACAATGGCAGCATGAAATGGTCCTTGAAACTCGGCACGGTCGCCGGCATCGGCATCTTCGTACATTGGACGTTCTCGATCCTCATTGGCTGGATCGTGTTCGCCGACGTCGCCGAGGGACTGAAGCGTCAGCAGTCGCCGACCAACATCGCGGCGGAGGCGTCGGAAGGCGCGCTGTTCATCATCGCCATTTTCGCCTGTGTCGTGCTGCACGAACTTGGCCACGCGCTGATGGCACGCCGCTATGGAGTGCGCACGCAGGATATCACGCTCTTGCCGATCGGCGGCGTGGCCCGTCTGGAACGCATGCCGGAAGATCCCGTGCAGGAGTTTTGGATCGCGGTGGCCGGACCCGCCGTGAACGTGGCGATCGCGGCGGTGTTGTTTCTCGTGCTTGCCCTTTTGGGCGGCGGAGTGCAGCTTCTGTCGTGGGGCGATATCACGGTGGACGCCTTCGAGCGGTTCGACGAGTTTTTGGTCAATCTACTGAAAGTCAACTTGCTGTTGGTGGTCTTCAACGCCATCCCGGCCTTTCCGATGGATGGCGGCCGCGTGCTGCGGGCCGTGTTGGCGCACTTTTGGGGCGACTATGTGCGGGCCACGCAGGCGGCCGCCAGCGTCGGGCAGTTAGTGGCTATCGGTTTCGGCTTTCTCGGCCTGTTCGGCAACCCTTTTCTGATCTTCATCGCCTTGTTCGTCTTCATTGGCGCTCAGGAAGAGGCGAACCTCGTGCAAATGCGTTCGCTGATGAAGGGTTTGCCCGTGCGGTCGGCCATGATGACCCGCTACCGCGCTTTGTCGCCCGACGACAGCTTGGAGGTGGCCACGACGGAACTGCTGGCCAGCGCGCAGCAGGACTTTCCGGTGCTGAGCGATGGCCAGGTAGTCGGCCTGCTGCGGCGCGGCGACGTGATTGCGGCTTTGGCGAACGACGGCGGCGGACGGGTCGGTGACGTGATGCAATCGGGCTGCGGAACCGTCGAAGACACCGAGATGCTCGCCAGCACCTTTCAGCGGATGCGCGAGGGGGGCTGTTCGGCCTTGCCGGTGGTGCATCACGGGCAACTCGTCGGCCTGATTACCCTGGAGAACGTCGGCGAGCTGATGATGATCAATTCCGCCCGCGGCCGCGCGCCAGCGGCGTAAAGGTGGCTGGGGCAGAGCTTGGCCAAGTCGAGGCTGGCGCTTCGTTCATCTCGGCGGCCAAGCGATGCCCCGGTTGGACGCACCGGGGCAT